>NZ_JAAHHT010000078.1 GCF_010672085.1 Okeania sp. SIO3I5 | reverse complement strand
AAGGAGTAAGGAGTAAGGAGTAAGGAGTAATATCAAATCCGGTTGAATACAAGAGTGTATTGTTGGGGGAGATGGTCCGATTGTCCGATTTAATAATGAACATATACTATATAACCGGATTCTATATGAAGAATTTTTGATCTTCAAAGTGAGAGTCACTATTCCTTTACCAGACGAAAATCTAAATTAGAGCAAAATTGATTTGGAGATTCAACAACTTCAACAAGAATTGCTTCACGAGTAATTTCACCGTCTGGATTAAATCTAAGATTTTGCCCAGAAGAGGTTTCTTCAGGTAGGATATTGACTTGTTTAAGTTCTTCCAAAACTTTAGCTCTAGTAGGATTATCGCCAGAATTAGATAAAGCACCAATAAAAGCCTGAGTTGCATCATAACTGGTAGCAGTACGCCAGTCAACCGCTCCTCCCCACTGAGCTTTTGCTCGATCTAAAAATGCTTGTACATTGTCTAATTCTTTATGCCACGGCACCGCCAAAATCAAACCTTTAACTGCTTGCTTACCTTGGTTTAGGGTAGCGCAATCATATAGCGTAGTAGTATCAAACAATTTTAATCTTTGCTTTTCTGGCAATTGGTAATTAGCTTTGGCAATTGAGATTGCTTGGTCAATTGTTGCTATATCTGGGAATAGCATAGCTGCTTGAAACTTGCTATCTACAGCCTTTATAACTGCTTCTTTTGCGTCAAAATACTGTCCTTTTGAATCTTCAAATTCAACCTGATTCTCAGGGTTTAAAGAGGTAAAATAGTAATCAAAGAACTCCTTTATATTTCGACTAAATGAATTCTGTTCGTTATAGAAAACCATAACTTTTTCTATACCTATATCTTGAACATAGTCAGCTAGCTTTTGACTTAATACCAAGTTGTTAATGTTCGTTCTAAAGAAAACGTCTCCTTTCAATTCCGTACTTGTGCTACTGGAAGTAATCATAGCTAAACCTTTTTGTTCATATACTTCTAATGCGGCTTTACTAACACTGCTATCATTATGCCCTATTACACCTAAGATATCCTTGTTTTTCACTATTTCTTGAGCTAATTTGGGAGATATTTCATCACTGTTGCTATCATTGGCAATGACAATTTCGAGTAATCTAATATTTGTGTTTTGTGACGAATTATTTTGTAACTCAGTTTCGTTATATTCATTTTGTGCCTGAGCAACACCTCGCAAAACTGATTTAGCTCTTATCTGATTCTTATCTGCTGGTACAGCTACAGCTATTGTTAGAGGATTACCATAGCTAAGAGCCAGAGAATTGTTATAGTAAATCAACGGTTCTGGTTGGTTGCGATACTTCTGTGCAAGCTCTTCAAAACAATTGGCTGCTTCGTCATAATTCTTCTCTTGGAATTCTTGATTACAAGTTGAAATAATCCTACTATAACTTTCGTCGTTAGTCTCAGAAAATAGTGTGTTTTCACCACTACTAAATGTTTTTCCTGGTAGAATATCTGGTACTATTGGTCTCAAAAATGTTGCTATTCCAACCAGTAAAGGAACTGCCAAAGCTGCTGAAATGAGCAAAGGAGTTGGAACCTTTCTAGGCTTTTCCTTATCTCTAAAGTATTTAAGTCTATCTAAAGCGTCTGTATTCTCAGGATCAATTTCTAATACTTTTTCATAGAGCTTTTTAACTGAACTTAAATCTCTATGAAGTAAACGACTATTTTGAAAATAATAATTGCCATAACCAAACAATGATTCTATGTAATCTTTTTTCGCACGTTGTGGATTAATTTTGTAAGCTCGCTCATATAGTTCTAATGCTTCCTGATATTTTTTACTTTTTAGATATGCTTCAGCCAAGCGGAATAAAGCACTAAAATGGTTAGGATTAAGTTCTAAAGCTTTAGCATAGTGATATAACTCATCATTTATATTCCCTTGGTTCTCCCATTTATTGGCTCTTTCGTAGTAATAATTAGCTTCATTATCAAGTTTTTCCAGTTCCCATATCTCTGACTTTAGTGGGTAATATTTGACAAACCAATGACGCACAAACTCAACTGTAACTCTATTACCATCTGCATCTAAAAACTCATTTTCAATCAAAGTTTGTTGTGCGTGGTGTAGTTTATCTGTATCAACTCCAATGCTTTTTAGCAGCTTTAAAGGGTTTTCTGGGAGTGACTGATTTTTCTGCATAGCTATCTCTTGAGCTTCTGCTGCTGCTGAAAATACGACTCTTTCTGAAATCAATAATCCCTCCCGAAACCAAATTAACCCTGCTTCACTCAACTCAATAGCATCGTCTAGAACTTTGCCTACATCAGTTTCCAGAATCTGATCTTTTTCCTGTTCCCGTGCTTGTGCAAACAGAGCGTAACATATAGCTTGTGTAAAATAGGGATGTCCTGCTGAAAGCTTGAGAATTTTCTCTATTGCTTTGTTAGTGTATCGCAGAGATCCTCTAGTAGGTCTTGTAATCAACCTTTGGATACTGAATTCATCTAGTAGTCCTATTCTCAGATGAGGGGCGTTCTTAAATAATTCCAGAAGTTTTGGCATATCACTGAGTCGCCTTCCCACAACAGGAATAATAAAAAGTTGACTTTCCTCATACAAAATCTGCTGTAAGTATCTAAAGAAATCTTCAAACCATGAATCATTATTGTTGCTGTTTAATACATCAAACCCATCCAGTAATAATACTAAATTTCTACTACCCAATTTATGGAATATCGGATGTAATAATGCTCTGAATACATTTGGATCTTTTTCTAGATTTTGAATTGAAGCTAAACCAATTGTATTTGCATCTATTCCTAACTGCTCACAGATTTCTTGAGTAAGTTTGTAGATAATTTGATGGAGAGACCATTGGCCTTGATCTTGAAAATCTGACAGGATAAAAACAAATTTATTATCTAAATTTACCTTTTTAGGAATTTGCTGTAATACAGAGGATTTACCTGTACGTCTTTGACCATGAAGCAGAATAACTTGTTGATTATTACTCAAGTTATCTTCAATAAAACGAAACAGACTTTCTCGCCCAAAAAACAATTCTGGTTCATCAATAGAGCGACCAATAATATAAGGATTTCGCCTATTTCTTGTACTTCCTACAAATCTCTTAACTTCTGTCAATCTCTTAATTTCTATCAATTTCTCCTGTGCTAATATGTTGTCAGGATCGAGATTTAATACTTTTTCAAACTGTTCCTTAGCTATTTCCCACTTTCTTTGCTCCATCAACTTTTGCCCGTAACCTAAAAGCGATTCCACTAATCCATCCTCAGTCTGGATTGGATTAACTTCATATCCTCGTTGGTAACATTCGACTGCTTTGCTAAAGTCTTCGGCCTCAAGATATCCCTCTGCCAAATCAAACAAAGCCTGGAAATGGTTGGGGTTGATTTCCAAAACCTCCTTGTAAAGAGGAATGAGACTCGTCAGCGTCACTGACTCTTCGTGCAAGTCTGTTGCTAATTTATAAATGCGATTAGCCTTTGAAATCAGGTTCTCCAGTTCCTGTATTTCTCCTCTCAGAGAATATCGTTTCAATAACCAACGACGAACTAACTCAATTTTTACTCTATATCTAGGAACCTTCTCCAAAGATAAGTCTGAACTCTCTACCGCATCTAAAAAACCCCATTTAACTAATCGATCTGCTGCTGGAAACAGAGATTCTGTAGGAACAACTCCATATTCTTTCAACAGCGTCAAGGGTTCCTGCACAAGTTCAGCATATTTCATTGCTATCCTTTGAGCTTCTGCTACTGCTGAGAATATTACTCGTTCAGGAATTGGCAGTCCATCCCGAAACCATGTCAACCCACCTTCAGCACTTTCAATTGCTCTATCAACAATCATTTTATTCACATCTGCGCTGCTCACCTGCCATTTTGCTTCTGCTTGTGCTTGCTGGAAAATTTGAAAACAGATTGCTTGTGTAAAATAGGGATGGCCTGCGGAAAGTTCTAATATGGCTGCGATCGCATCGGGTTGATATTCCAGCACTCCCTCAACAGGTTTTGTAATTAACTGGGGATGACGAGATTGAGTAATCAACTGGATAGCACTGTCTCTATCCAACAAACCAATTTCTTGATTGGGCGCTCCCGCAAATAAATTGAGTAAGTTTTTCAGATCATCCAGTCGCCTTCCTACAACTGCAATAATGAAAAGTTGCTCATGGAAAAGTTGCTGACGATTTAAAATAATAGACTGTAAGTAGGGGAAAAAATGTTCTATTGCTGATGCCGGATTATAATTGCTCAAGACATCAAATTCATCTAATAACAATACTAAATTTTTGCCACCTAAATTTTCAAATACTTGAGGTAAAAAAATCTCAGAAAAAATCTCAGTATTTGCTTCTAAATCTGTCTTTAAAGGTGGCTTTATATTATCTGGTTTTGGCTGAATATTTCTAATGATTTCTATAGCTAATTTCTCCAATACTTCTGCAAGAGTTAAGCTGGCTTGGTATTGAAGATCGAAGTAAACAAAAACAAAATTATCTCCTCCCACAAAATTAGGGATTTGATATAAAAAAGATGACTTACCTATTCTGCGTTGACCCTGTAATAAGATAACTTTTGCACCATTGTTCAAGTTAGCATCAATAAAGTTAAACAGGCTATCTCTACCAAAAAATGATTCCTTTTCATAAATTGGATGACCAATGATATAGGGATTTTTCCGATTAGTTGAAAGTATCATATTAATTAATTTTAAATCAGCCTATTAAACCGACACATCCTAATGTTTTGTAATAAGTTATAGTAGGGTGTCTAGCTTGAAAATGTCAGTAAAAAACCTAACCCCCCAGCCCCCTTCCTATCCCCCCAGCCCCCCTTTCAAAGCTATCCCTTATAAGGAACTCTTGAAACCCTTGTGGGAGGGTGGGGAGGATGGGGAGGAGGGGGGAGGAGGGGGAGGGGCAGGGGGGAGAGGTCTTGTACTAGCTCATAAACAATTCTACTCCAGATGCCACATCATCTTTGTGTTCCCACAAAAATAGAACCACTTTTTTAACCCTCTCTAATTGCTTCTTACTCATCAGATTGAGAAATATTTTCTTACGCTTTTCAAGTTCTTCATCATTACTATTTTTAATCTCTTGAATTACCCACCATTCCATTAAAGAGGAAGCAAAAGAGTAAGTTATTTTATCCTCAGTTTTATTAGAGATAATTATGCCACGTTCCTCTAAATCATTTAATTTTTGTTCTTTTTGGCTCAAAATTATATCAATATTTCCCAAGTCATAACGCTGATTTGTTTGTGGCAAACGACCTTTTAAACGAGATAAAGCAATAAGCATTAAAATAGCTTGTTCTTCTTCAGTTGAAAGCTGCCATATTTTCTGAAAAAAATGTTTTGTTGCTGCTAAAAAATCTTTAGTAAATGTCTCAACATCACGGGCTTCCTCAGCTTGTAATTTGTTGTAAAAAATAAATCCAGCATTTTGTAATAAAGTAGGATTACTACCAGCTATTTGTCGAATCCTATCTTTTAACTTAGGTTTTATTCGCACTCCACTGAAAATATTTGTTACATCTTCCTCTGTAAATGGCTTCAGTGGTAAAAATAAATAATGATTAAACCAAGGAGATTTGTCTGGTGTTAGATCAGGGCCTATTTCATTCAAACGCCGCAATGAAGTAACAATCATTGACAGATTCTTCTCCGCTGAATCATTGGCTAAATTACGACATTCACTTAAAAAAATTTCTACATTTTCTGATTTATATTGAGAGTTTTCACGGATAGCAATATGATAATCATCCACCAGCAAAACTAAGTGTTTATTTTGTTTTCCTATCAGTTTTAATGCTTGGCGCAAATCATCTTTATTTACTTCTGGTTTTGCTGATAATGTATTAATTTCTGAATATAAAGAAGCATCTTTTTGAAACTTTTCAGCTAGCAACTTGAGAATTTCTTGCCAAAATTTAGAAGGTAGGAAAGGTTGGATACTGAAACAACTGAAATAAACAATAACAACTACAGATGGATCGAACCGACGTTTCTGCCAAATTTCAGGAGACTTTAAAACCTCTAACAAAGATGATTTGCCCATACCTGGACTTCCCCAAATTGCCACATGACCACGACTAGCTATTTGATCAAAAGTGCTATTAATCTCATATTTGCGCCCCACAAAACGTTCTGGGGGGACTGTTTTACCGACAGTAAAAGGATTTTTCGGATTTATCATTATATCTGGAGTTGAATAATTTAGTAAGAAAGGACTTATAGATGATAGTTCTGCTGTTTTAGTTATTATAACTATTTTAGTTATTATAACTTTAAAGGAATTTGGCAAGACCGAAAAGATACTCTCAGTTTAGAAGAATTGAGAAAATAATTTAATCGTTAATCATTCTATGACTAAAATAGAATTAAAAAATTACTGGCTTTTGATCTATAAATAGTAGACATATTTTTTGAGTAATTACAGTTAATAGTCTGATTGTAATATTAATGATTGAAAATCGTGCAAATGTGATTTGTCACCAGGAAATTATCAAGACAGTGTCGGTAATTTATGAAAAGGTATAAATCTTAATTTTATTCATTTTCTACAATTGTTAGTGGATCGATAGCAATTATTTCTGAGTAATTCTTAAAATCATTTAGAGACTGTTTGTAAAATAAGTATTAAGAGAGCATCACTTGTGATGTGAATCTAAAAGCGGTAATAATTCAAGAGATTAAAAATTGGTAGATAAAGAAGTATTCAGTAGTTATGTTCCGAGACTTTTTAAGCGATAAATATTTATGTTGATTTCTTCCTCCTTATTCCCTATTCCCTATTCCCTGTTCCCAGTTAAGTGTTCCCTGTTCCCTATCTCCTTTTTATATTTTCTGATACATTCAATCTCTTATATTAAGTGTCAATACATAATTAATTTGATGAACAATCATACTAGAAACTAATCTAGTGTCATGTGCCTTTTTTCCTATTACTTTGTATTTTATAATCAGCATTTCCCATTGTTGAAAAATACCTGGATTATCTTCATATAGAATAAAAATAGTTTTGAGTAGCTGAATTTCTTCTAGAGCTTGTTGAAAATCTAAACCTAAACCATTCACTTCAACAGGCCGTGTAGCTACTACCCAAAACTCGATCAAATTTTGTGGAAAAATACACAAATTTTCTTGTTTTTTCTTTAATAATAGAAGAGCCTTAAGTACACTTGAATGCTGAGGGTGATTTGTTTGTCTCAAGCGTAACAGAATATTTGTATCTAATAGATAAGTCATAATATTTCATCTTCTCTTGTATAAATATTTTCTCTACTAATTGCTTCATCTGGTAGAACAGAAAGACAATAATTAAGAGGAGAATTAATGAATTTGAATAATTTTTTTTCCCACTCGTCAATAGACACTTTAGATTGCCGATAATCTCCCACATCAGTAACTTCTTTTTCTATTAAACTTTCAATATATTTTTCAATTGATAAGTCTTGTGACTTAGCTTTTTCTCGAATCTGAACTTCAATTTCCGGTTTTAAATTAATAGTAATCATTATTTTTTATGTATGTTTACAATACTGCTAAATGCCGAAAAAAACATCACTTATAGAAATAATATAGCAATTCTAGAGCATGGTGACAATAATTAGTCTTTTTTCGTTATCCTAATAGTATAGTAACTTTTATAAAAATTAGGCCATGAAACGCATTGTCTTAATCGCAGGTTTTGAATCATTTAACACCGGATTATATCGCCAAGCAGCTCAATTGGCAACTTCTCGATGTCCAGATTTAGATATCCAAGTATTTAGCGATCGCGCTCTTTCCCAACAACCAGAAACTGTCGCTACTGCTCTCGAAAATGCTGATGTGTTTTTCGGCAGTCTCCTTTTTGACTACGATCAAGTTTTGTGGTTGCGCGAAAGAGTACAAAATATTCCTATTCGTCTGGTTTTTGAGTCAGCATTGGAATTGATGGCACTAACAAAGTTGGGAAAATTTGTGATCGGCGATCAACCGAAGGGAATGCCAAAACCAGTCAAGTTTATTCTCAGCAAATTTTCCAGTGGGAGAGAGGAAGATAAACTGGCAGGTTATATCAGTTTCCTGAAAACAGGTCCGAAATTACTCAAATTTGTACCAGTCAAAAAAGTGCAAGACCTCCGGAACTGGTTGATAATTTACGGTTATTGGAATGCGGGGGGTACAGAAAACGTCGCTGCTATGTGTTGGGTGTTGGCAGAAAAATATTTAGATTTAAAAGTTGGTGAAATACCTCCACCAGTGGAAACTCCCAATATGGGTTTACTGCATCCAGACTACCAGGGTTATTTTGAGTCTCCCAAAAAATATCTGGAATGGTATCGCCAACAAAAGCAAACTTGCCCGACTCCCGTTGTTGGCATTTTGCTTTACCGCAAGCACGTCATTACTAAACAACCTTACATTCCGCAACTTATCCGCAAATTTGAAGAGGCAGGTTTAACACCTCTACCCGTATTTATCAACGGAGTCGAAGGTCATGTTGCTGTCAGAGATTGGATGACCAGCGCTTCGGAAATTCAAAATTCAAAAGTCAAAAGTCAAAAGTTAGATAAAAGTCAAAAGTTAGATTCTGTTGAAACAGGACTTACGCAAATTAACCTTGAAAACGGCATATGTAGGGGGGAATGGCATTCGCCCTCAGTGGATTTAGTGTCCGTGCGTAAGTCCTGTGAAATTCAAAAAAATGATTCTGTTAAACCAATACTTTCCCTGTCTCCCGAAGCAGTGGAAGTCGATGCAGTCGTTTCAACTATTGGGTTTCCCTTGGTGGGGGGACCAGCGGGTTCCATGGAAGCAGGACGACAAGTGGAAGTTTCCCAACGCATTCTCACTGCCAAAAATGTACCCTATTTTGTAGCAGCACCTTTACTCATTCAGGATATCTATTCTTGGACGCGCCAAGGTGTAGGCGGTTTGCAAAGTGTCGTTTTATATGCACTGCCAGAATTAGATGGAGCGATCGATCCTGTTCCCCTCGGTGGTTTAGTCGGAGAAGATATTTATTTGATTCCCGAACGAGTCAAACGCCTCACAGGTAGAGTCAAAAATTGGATAAAACTGCGTCAGACACCCCCCGCAGAAAGAAAAATTGCCGTTATTCTTTATGGTTTTCCTCCCGGTTATGGCGCCACAGGAACAGCAGCATTATTAAATGTGCCGCGATCGCTCCTCAAATTCCTCCACGCTTTGAAAGAGGAGGGTTACAACGTTGGGGAAATTCCTGAAGATGGGGAACAACTTATTCGTCAAATTAAAGAAGCAGACGAAATTTATGCTTCCTCTTCCTCCCCCCTTTCCAAAAAGCAAAACACTACTCCTACCTCCCCCCTTTCAAAGGGGGGAACGAGGGGGGATAACAACCAAGATATTTTCAAGTGGGGAACGAGGGGGGATAACAACCAAGTTAATATTAAAACCCTAGAAAAATGGTTAGGATATCTATCAACAAGTCGCATGGAAAAACAATGGGGAAATCTGACCCGCACTGGCATAAAAACCGATGGTGAAAATTTTCATATTGGCGGAATTCAATTAGGAAATATTTGGCTCGGTGTACAACCACCCCTCGGAATTTCTGGCGACCCAATGCGCTTAATGTTTGAAAGAGATTTAACCCCCCATCCCCAATATGCAGCTTTTTATAAATGGCTCCAAAATGAATTTCAAGCAGATGCAATTGTTCATTTTGGAATGCACGGAACTGTGGAATGGTTACCCGGTTCGCCCTTGGGAAATACTGGCTATTCTTGGTCAGATATTCTGTTAGGAAATATGCCACATCTATATATATATGCTGCTAATAATCCTTCCGAATCTATGTTGGCAAAACGCCGTGGTTATGGAGTTTTAATTTCTCATAATATTCCGCCTTATAGTCGGGCAGGTTTGTATAAAGAATTGGTTAGTTTGCGAGAGTTAATTTCTGAATATCGGGAAGACCCCCAGAAAAATTCGGGGTTGCGAGAATCGATTTTTAAGAAGATTTTTGATACTGGTTTAAATTCAGATTGTCCGTTTGAGTATGGGAAAAAATTAGGGATTGAATTTACTGCGGAAAATGCACGGATGTTTAGTGCAGATGTGGTTAATCCCTATTTTGTGGAAATTTACGAATATTTGCAGGTTGTAGAACAAAGATTATTTTCTTCTGGTTTGCATACTTTGGGAGAAGTGCCGAATCAGGAAGAATTAAAATCTTATTTGGAGGCTTATTTTGGAGAGCTAGACACGGATTTTGGGCACGGATATACGGATGATGGTGTTAAGAAGGATGCTAAAAATATGCGGGATTTGTTGATGCGAAATGCTGATAAGCTAGACACGAATTTTGGGCACGGATATACGGATAATGATGTTAAGAAGGATGCTAAAAATATGCGGGATTTGTTAATGCGAAATTCTGATAAGCTAGACACGAATTTTGGGCACGGATATACGGATGATGGTGTTAAGAAGGATGCTGCAAATCTTCGGGATTTGTTGATGCAAAATACTGATAAATTGACTAATCTTTTGCGGGGATTAACCGATAAGCAAGACACGGATTTTGGGCACGGATATACGGATGATTCGGTTAATAAAGATGCTGCAAATATTCGGGATTTGTTGATGCAAAATACTGACGAATTGACTAATCTTTTGCGGGGATTAAATGGAGAATATATTCCGGCTGCTCCAGGAGGAGATTTATTACGAGATGGTCCGGGAGTTTTGCCGACTGGTAGAAATATTCATGCTTTAGATCCCTATCGAATGCCTTCTCCTGCTGCTTATGAAAGAGGGCGAGAAATTGCTCGGAAAATTATTGCTCAACATCTCGAAGAAAATCATAATTATCCTGAAACTGTGGCAGTAATGTTATGGGGATTAGATGCTATTAAAACTCGGGGTGAATCAATCGGAATTTTATTAGAATTAGTAGGTGCCGAACCAGTAAAAGAAGGTACAGGTAGAATCGTTCGTTATGAATTAAAGACTTTAGCTGAAGTCGGTCATCCCCGCATCGATATTTTAGGAAATTTATCAGGAATTTTCAGGGATAGTTTTGTCAATATTATTGAATTATTAGACGATCTATTCCAACGAGCAGCAACAGCAGACGAACCCGTAGAACAAAATTTTATCCGCAAACACGCTTTAGCATTGCAAGCGCAGGGAGTAGAAAATATTTCAGCGCGGTTATTTTCTAATCCTGCTGGTGATTTTGGTTCCTTGGTGAATGATCGGGTTGTGGATAGTAACTGGGAGTCAGCGGATGAGTTAGGCGATACTTGGCAAGGGCGAAACGTCTTTAGTTACGGACGCAAAGATAAAGGAGAGGCACGCCCAGAAATTTTGCAGGAATTGTTGAAAGGTTGCGATCGCATCGTCCAAGAAATTGACTCGGTGGAGTATGGTTTGACAGATATTCAGGAATATTATGCTAATACTGGTGGGTTGAAATTGGCAGCAGAAAAACAAACGGGTAAAAAAGTAAGTGCGAGTTTTGTCGAAAGTTTCTCTAAAGATACAACCCCCCGAAAATTAGAAGACTTGTTGCGGATGGAATATCGCACCAAATTATTGAATCCAAAGTGGGCAGAAGCAATGGCAAATCAAGGTAGTGGGGGAGCTTACGAGATTTCTCAACGTATGACCGCGTTGATAGGTTGGGGCGGTACCGCTAATTTTGTAGATAATTGGGTTTATGACGGTGCTGCCGAAACTTATGCTTTGGATGCAGAGATGGCGCAGAAATTGCGGGAAGCAAACCCAGAAGCGTTTCGGAATATTATTGGGCGGATGTTGGAAGCGAACGGACGTGGTTTTTGGCAAACAGATGAGGAGAAGTTGCAGAAATTGCGGGAGTTGTATGAATTAGCGGATGAGGAAATTGAAGGTGTGAGTAGGTTGGGTTAAGCGAGAGCGAACCCAATACCAACCCAGATCATGTAACAAGTAGGTTGGGTTAAGCGAGAGCGAACCCAATACCAACCCAGATCATGTAACAAGTAGGTTGGGTTAAGCGAGAGCGAACCCAATACCAACCCAGATCATGTAACAAGTAGGTTGGGTTAAGCGAGAGCGAACCCAAGCAAAACCAAGATAATCAGGCAATAAATAGATTAAGTATAATGAAGTGACACCCAACAAAAACCAAGATAATGTTGGGTTTATCCTTATCCTACGGATAAGCTCCGCTAACGGATAAGCTCCGCTAACGTTCCTCAACCCAACCTACAAAACTACAAAATATTATGGAATATCGTCGGGCAAAAACACCAGGAGCAACTTATTTTTTCACAGTAGTCACATACAACCGCCAGAAAATTTTGTGCAAACCTGAAAATGTAGATTTACTAAGAAAAGCTTTTCGATATGTTATGGAAAAACATCCATTTAAAATAGACGCTATTGTTATCTTGCCAGACCATCTCCATATACTTATAGCTTTAGAAATGGAAGTCACAAATATATTATTGCTCACCGCCCCAAAGATCCATCAATCATCCGCTTAACTGTTGTCAACCCAAAAGGAGATGTAATCTTGAACCGCCTGATGGAAAGAGTTGGTAATGATTGGGATGTCTAATATCATTTCTCATGCATGAATGCTATATCCGATCAGGGTGGGGAAGTGTGGGAAGTGTGGGAGGTGTGGGGAGAGGTTAAAAGTAGGAATAATCTATACTAACCGACTAATAATTGTCATGCCCCAGACTTTGAATTTTGGCAACTATTTGACTATTGAAGTATAGCTTAAGTATAGCATTACAGCGCTTTTCAGTTGAGTAGACCACTAAATTCATTGTTAGGAGTCAGGAGTCAGGAGTCAGGAGTCAGGAGTTAGGAGTTAGGAGTCAGGAGTCAAGAGTTAGGAGTTAGGAGTCAAGAGTTAGGAGTGAAGAGTCAGTATCATTGTGGTTTATTCATATGAAAACCGCTGTAATGCATGGTAATTTGTATAATATAAAATCTGCTTGCTTCGGAGTGCTATAAGAAACCGGGTTGATCAGAGACAGATATTAGTCAGCGATCGGCATTTCATACAAACCCGGTTTCTGTGCAATGGAAGTGTTATAAGAAACCGGGTTTATGGGAGGTAAATGTTAGATGGTTAGGTATTCAATAAACCCATTTTCTGTGGTTGACTACAAATGCTGATAGGTAATAGCTGTCTGCTGAATGCTTTAAAATTTATCAGTTGCTCTAATTAAAGCATCTTTAATTCCCGGTTCAGTCACCGAATGTCCGGCATCTGGCACTACAATAAATTCTGCTTCTGGCCATGCTTGATGTAATTCCCAAGCTGACACCATCGGACAAATAACATCATATCTTCCCTGAACAATTACTCCGGGAATATGCCTGATTTTATCGACATTTTTTAATAACTGTTCTTCTTCTTCAAAGAAGCATTTGTTAATGAAATAATGACATTCTATTCTGGCAAAAGCTACAGCAAAATGACTCTCACCAAAACTTTCCTTCACATTAGGATTTTGAATTAATTTACTTGTACTTCCCTCCCAAATTGACCACGCACGAGCAGCTTCTAATCGTACTTTTTCATCTGTACTGGTTAATCTTTGATAATAAGCTTTAACTAAATCATGTCTTTCTGCTACTGGAATAGGTTTTAAATATTCCTCCCAAGCATCGGGAAAAATTTTACTTGCACCCTCTTGATAAAACCAAGAAATTTCTTTTGGGCGTACTAGAAAAATGCCTCGTAAAATCAAACCAGTGCAACTTTCAGGATGGGTTTGACTATAAGCTAATGCTAGGGTACTTCCCCAACTTCCTCCAAACACAACCCAATTTTTAATACTTAGATGAACTCGCAGTTTTTCAATATCATTAACTAAATCCCAAGTAGTATTTTGATTAAGTTCAGCATGGGGTTTACTACGGGCACAACCGCGTTGATCAAAGAGAATAATTCGCCATTTTTTAGGGTCAAAATATTGGCGATAAATAGGGGTTATTCCACCACCTGGCCCACCATGTAAAAAGACTACTGGTTTACCTTGGGGGTTGCCACATTCTTCATAATAAAGAGTGTGAATATCGGAAACTTTTAGATTGTCTGTTTTGTATGGTTGAATAGCTGGATATAGTTCTCGCATAATTGTATTTAATTTGTAAAATAGGGAATAGGGAATAGGGAATAGGGAATAGGGAATAGGGAATGGGAGGAAATAATTGATTATTTATCTACGATAATTAATTTTATTTTTGATTATCGGAGCTGTCTAATAGTTATAATTAACTTTTAGTATTGCTCTAGCCTAATCAATAGATACTTAATGGGCTAGATTCACAATTAAAAATTAATAATTAATAATTAATAATTAATAATTACCGAAAACTAAATAATTAAATAATTCAGGTTGAAAACCTCCCATTTTAAGGAAAAAAAATAAGTTTTTTCCTTTTAGTCAATCCTCTCCCTAAAAGAGAGATGTAATTATCCATTATCCATTAATTAACTATTTTAGACTAAATTTGACAACTAACAACTAATAACTGAAATGATATGGATGCCATCGCCCCCAATCTTTCAGGTAATATGAAATACAAAAAATTATGCTACTTATGAATCTCCCAATTTTGCCATCCCATAAATTTTCCTATCAATCTTTAGTAGCAAAGATTAAAGTATTTCATATAATTATATCAAATCTACTTGCTTTGGAGTTTGGAGATTCGCTCAAGAGGGAAAAACTCCCCAGTAGTGTTAGGATTTAATGACAAAACTCCTACAATATTATTTAATTATACCAATAAGGGGCAGATTTAATATTATTTCAAAAAGTAAAGATTCACTTAATTTTAAAAAGTGCTGTAATCTATTACTCTAATTTAATATATAATAAATAATTAGTATAACTGTGCTATTTAGCTTTTCCAATTCATATTTTAAAACTAGAAAAACTATTCTTTCTTAGAGGCTATTATGATAATGCTCAAAAATGATCCAAATGCTTTATTATCCCTCAAACACCAAGCAGTGTTTGAGGAAGATTCAGACTTACAACGAGCAGCACTCGAACAGTTAGTTATTGAATGGAAAAATCACCCGGATACTGTACCTATTCTCAAACAATTAGCCATATCAGGTAAATGTCCAGATGTCCGGAGAGCAGCAACAGAATATTTTGTCCAAGGTTGGCCAAATGACCCCAATATTCTACCTTTCCTCAAACAATTAGTAGTATCCAATAATGAGTATTGGTGGTTGCAAGAAGCCATACTCAACTATTTGATTGCGGGTTGGCATGAAGACCCGAATACGATCGCTTTCCTGAAACAATTAATTTTAGCAGATCGATATCGCTCGTTAAATGTGCGCTCTGTAGCTCTCAAACAATTAGCACAAAACTGGAAAAACGATCCTGATACATTAGCTTTTCTCAAACAACGAGCAGTATCTGATATTGATGAAACCTTACGGGAGACAGCAGTAGAACTTTTAGCCGAAGGTTGGCAAGAAGACCCCCTGACTCTTGGGTGGCTGAAAAAAAGAGCAGAATCAGATCGACATTGGGGAGTGCGTCTAGCAATAATAGAAAAATTGAATCAAGATGGAAAATTTGACTCCCAGACTCTGGTGTGGCTCAAACAAATAGCAATGTCTGACTCCAACCCCTATGTGGCTTCGGAAGCAGTATCCAAGTTAGCTCAACTAGGAAAAGATGACCTTGATACTATAAATATCATTAAACAGTTGGCTGTTTCTGCTCAAGCTGCAGAAGTACGACGAGCAGCTATGAGTCAGCTAGCTCAAAATTGGCGAGATGACTCGGAAACTTTATCAACTCTCAAACAACTCGCAGTATTTGACAAATGTTTTCATGTCCGACTGGCAGCAGTGGAACACTTAGGGCAAGATTGGAGAACAGATTCTGATACAGTGGCTATTATGAAACGGTTAGCTATATCAGATCCAGTTTTAGAAGTGCGAAAATCAGCACTGGGTTATTTGATCGAAAATTGGCAACATGACTCAGATACTGTCGCTATTCTGAAACAGGTAGTTCAGGATGACGAATCTTGGCAGATGCGAGAATTAGCGGTAGTGCAGTTGGGTGCATTTTGGCAACACGATCCTGATGTTTTAACTTTTCTCAAACAACAAGCTGAATCTCCTGAATGTTGGGTAGTGGGAGAAATAGCACTGGCGCAATTAACTGTTGGGTGGAAAGATGAACCCAGTGTTTTAGCTCTCCTGAAAAAATTGGCTCTGTCTAACTCTGATGTACGAGTGGCAGCAATACGAGAATTGTCTATAGGTTGGAAAGATGATCCTGATACTATAGATATTCTCAAAAAAGTTGTTGTCTCTGACAATTGTTGGCATACAAGAAAGTTAGCAGTTGAACAACTAGCTACGACTTGGCATGATGATCCTGATACTTTTGCTATTCTCAAAAAAGTTGCTTTATCTGACGAACGCCACGATGTCAAGGTTGCAGCAATGGAGATGTTGGTTTCTGGTTGGAAAAATGACCCGGAAGCGATCGCTACTATTAAGCAAGTAGTTGTGTCAGATCGTTTTTCGGAGGTACGCATTGCAGCAATGGAACTATTGGCAAAGAGTTACAAAGATCATCCTGATACTCTAGCGACTCTCCAGCAAATAGCTGCTGCGGACAAATCTTCAGATGTACGGATAGCAGCTATTAGCAAATTAGCTAGCGATCGCCAAGCTGATCCGAATATTTTGGCTTTGCTGAAACAACAAGCTGTTGACGATCCATGTTCTGATGTACAACGAGCGACAATGGAACAGTTAGCTACAGATTGGAAGGATGATCCTGACACTTTGGATATTATTAAACAATTGGTTCTGTCTGATAAGTGTTCCGAGCTACAACAATCAGCAGTGGTACAGTTAGCTACAGATTGGCATGATGATCCTGATACTATATCTGCTCTGAAAAAACTGGCTGTATCTGCTCATTGTCCAGATTTGCAACAGTTGGCAATGCAGCAATTAGCTCTGGGGTGGAAAGATGACTCTGATACTTTTTGTATTATCAAACAAAGGATTGAGTCTAGTGATGAACTGGAAGTACGACAAGCAGCAATGCAACAATTAGCTCTGGGATGGAAGGGAGATTCTGAGACGTTGGCGTTGTTTAAACGGTTAGTTCTTGATGATGGGGATATGTGCGTACGACAAACAGCAGTAGTAGAGTTGGGGATTTGTTGGCACAGTTACCCTGAGATTATAGAAATTATCAAACAAGTGGCTGTCAATGATGATAGTTTTTATGTGCGACAAACTGCTTTGGAATTACTAGCTTTGGTAGAAAAAAGTCATCCTGAAACGGTTGTTATTCTGAAAAAATTAGCTGAGTTTGATGATAATGCTTTTGTCCGACGTTCAGCAATACAGCAGTTAGCTTTGGATTGGTATCAGGAACCGGGAATGTTTGAGTTTTTCTGCGATCGCGCCTGTTCTGATCCTTTTATTCGTCAGGAAGATTGGGAGAATAATCCGCGAAAAGCTGCTCTAGAGGCAATTATTGAACAATATCCAGTCAGTGATGGGATGCTTGGGGTATTGCGCGATCGAGCTGGAAATGATTTAGATGAGCAAATCAAACAGTTTGCTATGAAAACTTTGAGCAATTTCGGATAAAAGGCGTTGGTTATGTTGGTTATGTAGGTTGGGTTGAGGAACGAAACCCAACATTTACAGCAATGCATGAGGATGGTGAGGTACAGTTGAAGATTAATCTCTATCTTTGTAACACAGGCTTCTAGCCTGTAACAAGCAGGATGCTTGTGTTACCAAAATTGTAACACAGGCTTCTAGCCTGTAACAAGCAGGATGCTTGTGTTACCAAAATTACTAAATGAAATTTTGTACCTCACGCGCCTCCGAAATTGCTGTAAAAGTTGTAGCCATCTTGTAGATTAGATTAGAACAATCCTTCTTTATTCACTAACATCTTCATTATCATTTTTGTTGGGTTGCGCTGTCGCTTAACCCAACCTACTATCTTAAATCTGTATAGTTCTCACCATGAATATAGTAGACTTTAGCGAAGCCAGAAAAAACTTGAAATCTGTATTAGATAGAGTGGCCAATGATCAAAACTGTACTGTAATTGTTAGAAGAGATACAGAAGACGCTGTAGTCATGTCGAAAAGTTATTATGACAGTCTCATGGAAACTGTTTATCTCTTAAAATCTTCTGCTAATGCTAAACATTTAGAAGAAGCGATCGCTGAATATAAAACAGGTAAAACACAAGAACACGATTTGATTGATGCTTCATTAATGGATAATGGATAATGGATAATAAAAAAGCAGAGAAACTGGGTCTATATTAAATGCTTCTCCACACTAAAATTTACCTCCCATAGACCCGGTTTCTTATAACACTTCCGTTGCCAAGCGGATTTGATATCACTTACCTGGAGCGAAAATTTGGTTAACCGTTAGTTGAAATGCTGGGAATGTGGGAGAAATAATTTGGTCACTGTCGCGAAACTTCTGTAGTTCATATTCCCCCTCCACCAACGTGCAAACGGTAAATGTGGGCTGCTTGGGAGAACCAATATAGCGCCTACCACCGATTCCCAAATAATCAACGATCCAATATTCCTGGATACCCAATGCTTCATAGTCTGCCAGTTTTACCAGGTAATCATCACGCCAGTTGGTTGAAACGACTTCTACCACAAGTTTTATCGACTGACTTGAAGTAACGATCGATTCTCGCTCCCATCTGGGTTCATCTGCTAGGGCAATTTCATCTAAAACGATAATGTCTGGTTCATAACCTGTGTCATTGCCGACTTTAACGATACATTCCTTGGGAATAAAATAGGGTTGATTTCCTTGTCGTAGGGCAGTCCCCAGATCGTAGGCTAGATCGCCCGCTAATCTGGAATGCTTCCCTCTGGGTTTCGGCATTTCGATAACTACTCCTCGTCTCAATTCGTATCGTTTTTCAGAATTCTCTGGATACCAAGCTATGAATTCGTCGAACGACATCGTTGTTCTATCAATTCCTGCAATCATTAATACCACATCTCCTATCCTATATTTCCCACCTTTGTAGGTTGGGTTGAGGGACGAAACCCAACAACAATCTTTCTCCCCTACTCCCTAATGCACAGTTTTAGCTGAAACAGTTCAGTAGAGTGCCTTTTGCTGGCGCAACATGAAAAGACGGCTTAAATTCAGGATATAAAACGGATTCGGCAATCCGTCGTCACGCACCATTTTAGGTGTATCCATCCACTACAATATATTTTCTGTTGAATAAACAGTCATGCGTAGGGACGAGCAACCCCCACTAACTAAATTGTATCATAATTTTTTTGCCGATGCAAGGGGAAAATCCTTTCGGCGCCGATTTTTTGGGTAGCTACACAAAATGCAGATTCTATCATCCGTGTATCCGTGGCAAAATCCTTGTCTTGCCCTGACTTCTCCGCTCACAGGGATTATGGCACGGATAGCTCACACGGATTATGGCACGGATACACGGATGGATTATGGCACGGATAGCTCACGCGGATTATGGCACGGATAGCTCACACAGATTTGGCCACGGATACACGGATGGATGTAGGAAAGAGGGAAAAGGGCAAAAAGAGAAAAGAGAAAAGGGTTACAGAGTTATCCCGCTATCACACACAACACGAAAACCATATTGGTTTTTGAGGATGTCGCGCCTCAAGTCATAGTTGCGATACGCAGAACGGCAGAAACCAGGATCGAGAAACCACGAACCGCCCCGAAGCGGAGAAAGATTCTTATTTCCCTCTAACCAAACACTTCCATCTGTAGGCGCTCCATTATAATTATCATGCCAATCATCAGCGCACCATTCCCAGACATTCCCGTGCATATCGTACAAACCAAAAGCATTGGGAGGAAAAGTTCCCACATTTGTTGTTTCTTCACGATATTTTCCTTTAGGTGCATTGCGATAAATATAGCTGCCATTAAAGTTAACTAACTCAGACGTTATAGTTTCACCAAAATAAAATGGTGTGGAAGTTCTAGCTCGACAAGCATATTCCCACTGACTCTCACTCGGTAAACTATATTTTTTACCTGTTATTTGTGAGAGTTTCCGACAAAATTCTGTGGCGTCGTTCCAACTTACGTTTTCTACAGGACGGTTTGCACCTTTAAAGTAAGAAGGATTATTTCCCATAACCGCTTTCCACTGTGCTTGAGTGACTGGATACTTTCCCATGAAAAATTCTGGCACATCTACATAATGTTGGGGACTTTCATTATTCTGTCTCCATGCTTCTGTCTCTGGAGACCCCATGAGAAATTTACCTGCGGGAATTTTTACCATTTCTAAGGAGACTTTATTACCTAGGTTTTCTGTCATTACTTCTACTTCACCTGGATCGCTACTTATTTTTTCTCCTCTGCTGTTAACTGTGACGGTAGTAAATTTCTGAATGGAAATTTTAGGTTGTTGTGGAAGAGGAGTTACTGGAGTTGGTTCGGGAGTAGAAATTATTTCTGGAGTTGTATCTGGTATTGGTTGGGGAGTAGAAATTATTTCTGCAGATGGTTTATCCTTCAAATCTCTACTCCATATTGCTGCGACAAACCCACTTCCTGCTAGACCACCCAATATCAATATTTGTCTTCTAGTTTGATTCGCTTGGAGTTGGGATTGGGGTTTTGCTGCTACTGTTTTTCGGCGTTGCTGAATCAAGGTATGAAAATGAAAACTGAATAATTTAAAATATTTGTTATTTAATAGTTTAGCAACTACCCAAAAATACAAATAATACCCAAAATCAGCAACCACTCTTTTTATTTTATTAGGTTTGGGATCTTGTGTAGTTCTTGCAATCATTAAATTTAATGCTTCTAATACTTTTGTGGCATTTTGATAACGCTGTCGAAAAGATTCATGTACCATCTTATCTAATATATCTGCCAGACAGTTACTTACTTGTACTTCATTTCGCCAGCTCGCATTTCCGGTTTTTGAATCTGTGGGGAAATCATCGAGATGTTTGCCTGTGAGTGCTTGTATTCCTATTATTCCCACTGCATAAATATCGCTACTTGGTTTTGGTTTGCCTTTAATTTGCTCGGTTGGCATATACGCAGGTGTACCTATTGCTACAGTTAAAGTTGTTTTTCCTCGTTGTTTACCTGTAGTTAATACACTTATTTCTTTTACTGCTCCAAAGTCTATCAATACTATTTTGTTGTCTGACTTACGGCGCATCAAATTTTGTGGTTTGATGTCTCGATGAATAATATTGTTTTGATGAGCTACTGCTAATGCTTCTAATATTCCTTTGAGTAGGGCAATGGTGTCAGACTCGCTTAATTTTTTCCCTAGTGTCAGTTCTTTACTTATATCGTGCCCTTCTATATATTCTTGTACTAGATAAAATTCTGTTCCTTCTTGGAAATAGTCAAATAATTCTGGTATTTGGTCTGAGTCTTTCCCTAACTTGTCTAGAGTCTTTGCTTCTTTCTCAAAACGTTTTTTAGCATCATCTAAAAGAATTCTTTGATCTGATTGTTTAGATAGTTGCTCTAATTGCTCTTTAGGTGATAGATGCTTAACTACCCGTTTAGGATTTCCTGGTAAGTCTAAATCTTCAGCTAAGTAGGTATCTCCAAACCCTCCGCTTCCGAGAGAGTCAATAATTTTGTAGTGGTTTCTCAGGATTTTTCCAGACTGCATGACTTTTTCAGTTATCAGTTATCAGTTATCAGACTGCCTACCAGGAAAATAAGGCTTTTTTGGCCTAATTTATTTGAGTATATCTGAGCGCACCTTCTCCATTATGTTTATAGTACCATGTCAAATCAATTCAAAATTCAAAATTATTAATTCAAAATTATAACTTCTGCCTGTCTGCTCCGTATAAGAAGGAAATCTGATTTTTTTAGCTGAATTGATCTGACTATATATGAGCGCATTTTCTCCATTATACTTACAGTATCATGTCAAGTTTTTTTTGTCAACAACCTTTTTTCAGTTATAAGTTATCAGTTATTAGAACCTGTTTGAGAAGTATTGTATAGAACCTATGAATCCTAAAAACCTAACCCCCCTGCCCTTTTCCCTGCAAGGGAAGGGGGTTTTCAAAGCCTCTCTCCTCGCAGGAGAGAGGTTTGGAGAGAGGTTTTTATGAGTTGACAAATAGCTTCTCAGTTATCAGTTGTTATATCATGTCCAGATAATTTAATAACAGGACTTACGCGAATTCTTAGAAAATACGCTATCCGTAGAGGGCGAATGCCATTCGCCCCTACTTCTAACCTTTTGTTCCTTCCCACACTCCCCACATCCAAAATTAACTCTCCCCTAACTCCTCCGATCGCTCCTTTGCCGCCAGAACAGCTTCAATAACAGCAGAACGAAAACCCGCACTTTCTAACTCAGCAATTCCAGTAATAGTCGTTCCCCCTGGACTTGTCACCTTATCCTTCAACTGTCCTGGGTGCATTCTCGACTCCTGCAATAAAACCGCCGTTCCCAGAACAGTTTGTAATGCCAACTGATAAGCGATCGCTCTCGGCAAACCAGCACAAACGCCCCCATCTGTCAAGGATTCTATAAAAATTGTCACATAACCAGGCCCGGAACCAGATACCGCTGTAACTGCATCCATTAAACTTTCTGGAACCTCCACTACCTGACCTACAGATTCAAAAATGCGAGTAGCTAACTGCTTTTGCTCTGGTTCCACATTCTGCCCCGCAGCGATCGCGCTCATTCCTGCACCTATTGTTGCCGGAGCATTAGGCATAACTCTAATCGCAGGTTGCCCAGGAAAAGCCAGCTCCAACCTTTGCAAAGGCACACCTGCCATAATAGAAATTAGTACAGGTAAAGTTTTTCTCTGACTACCAACGTGCCAGTCTCCTAGTTGTGATACAACACTATCAAATATTTGAGGTTTAACCGCCAGTAACAACGCCTCCGTCGTACTCGTAATAACCAGACGATTATCTGTAGTTACCCCTACCCCATACTCTTGTGCCAAAAAATCCCGCCTTTGTTGCTGCGGATCACTAACTAAAATTTCTGAAGGTTGATAAACTTGTTGTTGAACTAGGCAGGATAACAAAGCCTCTCCCATTACCCCACCACCGATTAAACCTAACTTAGCAGTTACCATTTTTCAACTCAAAAATAAATATATGATTATGATATAGAATCCCATTCTATAACACTATGCTTATAATTCTATCTATGATTTACATCTCTAACTTTTAATAAATAATAAAGTCTGTTATTTTACAGAAAAAATCAGGTTTAAAGCCTCTCCTTGAGAAGAAAAAAAATCCTTTTAACCAATACTTCTATTACAGAAGAGGTAATTATTAATTCTTGAACCAATCCTTCTATTACGAAGAGATAATTCTAATATTAATTGTTAATTGTTAATTCTTAATTATTGAACCAATACTTCTATTACGAACAGGTAATTATTAATTATTAATTGTTAATTATTAATTATTAAACCTACTTCCTCTTTTTAGGAATTGGGGATGGGTAATTTTAAATATAATTCCAAATCAAAAACATTCTCAAGTAGAGAATTAAATTTTAATTTTTTATTTAACCCCATACCCAAAATTCCTTTGCTATTGCATCATTTGAACTTGCTCTGGTTGCCAAACTTGAGACCCAGAAGTTGCCACACGAGGGCGTGGTTGAGTCTGTGATGTTTCGTTAACTAAACCTGCTTGAGTTCTAACTTGCACACAACTTGGTGTAAACAGAAAAATACTTTCTCCAATGCGTTCTTGATGACCATCAAGAGCATAAGTACCCCCTGCTACAAAATCTACAGCTCTTTGGGCTTGATCTGGGTCCATAATTGTTAAATTTAAAACCACAGACTTACGCTCCCGTAGGGCACGAATTGCTTGAGGCATTTCTTCAAAAGTACGTGGTTCCAGAACCACAACTTCCGACATTCCGTTTAAAGCTCCTGGCATTCCAATTACATTATTCATAACCGATCCCATTCCAGATTCTTGTTTAACAACTCCAGTAGTACCTGTGCTGGCAGTCGTTACTGTCGCAGCAGCGGCCCGATTTCTTAATCGACGGTTAGAGCGACTTTCCTCCTCAGCAGGTACAGCAGCAGGAGGTTCCTGTTGTGGAGGATAAACACTTTGATATTGTTCTCCTTCCATTTCATCGTAATCATACTCATACTCAACTGGTTCGTTGAGTCCGACAAAATCTTTTAGCTTGGAAAAAAGACTATTCACTGTTATAATTCTCCGATACTATTTAGTTAACAAGTATTTAGTATTTGTTAACAAATGCACACTTGGACTAAATTCAAGTGAGAGTGTATCTACCATAAGCTTGAGATTTAAAAATCTAGAGGGCTTAATTTTGACATCTCTATATATAGATCAAAATTGTGGGTATAACGCCAGTCAGAAGTTATAAGTCAAGAATGTCCCAATCTTTGCTTCGACTGGTATATTATTTAGTTAACCCGTGAGATAACGGATAAATCCACTTATCCTTTAAGCCTCTCAACCCGCTTGGTAGTGTACTATATTTTTAATTTTTAAGTTGTATTTGGATATAATATCAGCTTATTTAATCCTCCTCTCACCAAATAAAGTTCTACCTAGTCTCACCATAGTAGCACCGGCAGATATGGCTAAATTATAATCTTCCGACATTCCCATTGAAAGCTCGTGGATTTTTAAATTAGACAAATTTTTTTTGCCAATTTCCTGAGCTAACTCCTGAGTTTTCTCAAATACTGATAGGGTTTGTAAATCGTCTAATCCTTGGGGTGGAATAGTCATTAAACCGGTAATATTCAGATTTTGACATTGATTTAACTCTGCCAAATCACTCATTAACTCTGATATACTCCACCCATATTTGTTAGGATCAGGCAAAATTTTAACTTGCAGGCAAATATTAGGACTACAAGAGAACTCTTTTGCTAAATCATCAAGGCGTTTGGCCAATTTCAAGCTATCTACAGAATGAATCCATTGAAACTGCTTTAAGGCTTTTATTGCCTTATTACTTTGCAAGTGGCCAATTAAATGCCAAGTAATATCTGGTAAATCTTGTAGTTGAGCTTGCTTTGCTTCTGCTTCTTGAACCTTATTTTCCCCAAAATCTCGTATTCCTGCTGCATAAGCAGTACGAATAGTATCAGCCGATACCTGTTTAGTTACGGCGATTAACCGTACTGACTCAGGTAACTTAAAGCGGATGCTGGTAATACGTTCAGCAATGGACTCAACCATTTGATCTTTAGGCTTGAGAATATTTTATTTATACTAATGCAGCTTGCCTCAAGTCATCCATATAGACAAAAGACTCAACGCCTTATCTATCTTTTTTTAACTTTTGACAAAAGCTTGATGTCAATAGCCGATTATAGGATAGGGGATAAAAAACCAATTTCTGTATTTCCAGCTTATGGCTTTAGCTAGAGGTACTGATAAATGATAAAGCAGTTATTATTGAAAAGTATTTTTGTGAACCTGCTGGAGCTTTTGGTAATCAGCCACTAGACCATTGCGACGTAGATGGCGGAGACGAACTTCCACCATTAAGCGTGCGTCAGAGCGACCCACTGGTTCAAATTTTATACCACCTATTCCATTAGTTACTAAAAAAAATAAGCGTTGAGCATAAAGCGTTGTAAACAATTCTTGCTTATCATCAACTAAGCACACCCTGTACAAAAGGCCAAAATTAGGATGGTTCATGTAAGTTTCGTTGGTCATTTAGGCTTAAAATCAGCAGATAATCACAAGATTTGTAAATAGTTTAGTGGCCTTTGTCAAGTGACAGACCATATTATAGCAGAAGTCAGAAGTCAGAAGTCAGAAGTTAAATTCACAGCACGGACTACATTTGAGAGGCGCGAGAATTTCCTGACCTGCTGGCGACTACTATATTTTAGATTTTCCAGTGTGACAGAAAATTTAGATTTTTGTATTTTTTTGGCGTTGGTAATTGATAATGATGATTTATTTTTTGGGCTAGTGCTTTACCGAAAGAATTAAACAATTAAACAATTAAATAATTAGATAATTCAGGTTTAAAGCCTCCCCCTTTAACGAAGTCAGAAGTAGGGGCTTGCTGGCCATTCGCCCGTACAGAAGTTGTTTTTATAACGGGGATTAGAGCAACGCTCCAAAAACTTGTAGCCGATCAACGCAGGGTTGCACGACCCAATTTTTTTGATCAAAGAAATTCTATCCCCTCATTGACCAACACCATTTTCTTAAATACTTTTAGAACTTAATATATCCAATAAAGAAATATATGTGTAAAATACTTAACTTACTGAAAATTTTGATTGTTTGACATTAGTTATGAATCTCAATTTGCAATTTTGAGCTGAAAAATATTAACAATATTAATCAGAAACTAAAACTAAGTATTTCACAGCTATTTTTACTAAGGATTATACTTTACTATATAACAATACCAGATCATTACTTATTTAGATAATATAAATTTTTTTGTTTTAACCTTGTCCTCCCCAAGCCAACCTAATCCACCAGAATAAGCCTAAACTAATCAATACTACCCAGTCTAATGGCTTTAACTTTAAATCGAGCCATTCTACTCTATGTTGGTCAGCAGTTGTAAAACCTCTGACTTTCATGGCACTAGCAATTTGATCTGCTCGCAATAACAAATTTTCTAATAGTCTTTCTGCTACGATTAACCATACCTGAGAAGCTTGTCGGAGTCCTAATTTTTTCCAGTTAATTGCTCTAGTTCTGACAGAACGAACTAAATTTTGTATTTCCTCTAAAACTAGAGGTATAAATCTTAAGGATAGGGTCAAAGTTAAACTTATTTCAGTTACAGGTAATTTTAATTTATTTAGAGGTGTCATTAGGTCTTCTATACCTGCTGTAATTTCTTCTGAGGCTGTGGTTAAAAGATATAGATTAGTGCTATAAATAACTGTAAATAATAAGGTGGCAATACGAATGCCTAAATCTACGGAACGACGGGTTATGGTAATTGGACTTTGTTGAAAAATGATGTAGCTATAAGAGGTTGGTTGAGGAAGTTCAGTTGGTTTTGGCTTTTGTTCAGCAGTTTCTTGAGAAGTTTCTTTTCTAAATATTTCAAAAATGTTTTTCCAAGTTTTTGTTTCTGTTGCTTCTGTTAAATTAGGGGTTTGTTGAGCAAAAGCTAATTCATCTTTTGGTAGGCGGGGTTGATAGTTAATTGAAAGTCCATCAGGAGCGATCGCTGCACTCATAAAAAATATTAAAGAACAGAACATTAGTAACCAACCCATTTGTTTTTTCCAAACTCGTAAAGGAATTGAGGCAGAAAATGTTAAAAGAATTAATATTGCTACTAATATTAAACGCCAAATTGAACTTCCTAAAACTGGACTAATAAGAAAGCTCATTAGCCAGATTAATTTAACTCTAGGGTCAAGTTTATGTAGCCATGTTATGGGTTTTTCTAGATATAATCCTAAAGGTAGCGATCGTAATAAATCCATATTAATTAATCAAAAGTTAAAATTCAAAAGTAATAGCAGTCGAAGCCAAGGTTAGGACATTTATAAATCCTGTTTGCAGAGCATTTCCCTATAAGAAAAACCCTTTGACAGTTTACTATTCCCTATCCCCTATTCCCTATTCCCTATTTCCTAGCGCTATAAATTTTTGGATAGTCCCGATCGCTTCATGGTAGATAGGAACAAAAAAATGCCCAGTGTGGGTATTCTGGCCGCGAGTACGGGAGCAAGAAGTTCCCAAGATGCGTTTCTCGTAACACAAATAATTACAATATACTTTTCCGGAGAAGTCTATTAATTATATAGAAGTCTATTAGTTATATATTAGTATATAGCAGTCGAAGCAAAGATTAGGACATAGACTGATGATGAATCTTATACTAGGAAACACTTTTCCAACTGTTCCCTGTTCCCTGTTCCCTGTTCCCTGCTATATTAGTTATATGTGGGTTTAATGACAAAAGAATTAGAATTAACTTCCCCATCAACTGCCCTTCGCGAAACCCTATTAGCTTTAGGGGCAGTCTTGGCTATTCTTGTCCTTATCGCTTTCCTCCCCATCCTGGTCAAAGTCAGCGAATCCGAACTTAGTCCCAATGCTACTATATTTAATCAACGCTGGGTCGGCGCTGTTGTTTTGTTATTGTGGAATGGAATATCCTTCCTCAAGCAGCGATGGTCAGGAAATGCCTTGACTATCAAACCTTTCCCAGATGCCTATAAACTCTTACTCCTGTTGTTAATAATGGCCGGATTTTCTGTAGGACACCAACTACTTTATGCTTGGTCGCTGACTGAAACTAGCGTTGCTAACTCCGAGGTTTTACACAGTCTGACTCCACTATTTACTACCTTGGTGGGATGGATGTTCTTGGGTCAAGTGTTCGATCGCAAATTTATCATCGGCATAGGGATCTCTATTGCCGGTTCGATCGCTCTAGTCGCTAATGACTTCTCGATAGCTATTGACAAACTACAAGGTGATGAACTGGCTTTAGTTTCTGCTATTTCTTTTGGTGGGTATGTACTGGTTTTAGAGAAACTGCGAGTTCGATTAAATATAGATACAATAACAACTTTTAACTCCTGGCTAGGAACGGTTTTTTTACTACCAATTGTATTGGTTGGAACCTTTGAAAATTATGAGATCATACCTTTTCATGGTTTCCAAGCTATTCAGGTAGCTAGTGAGGGAATATTGCCCCATTCTTGGGGAGTTTGGCTAAGTGTCACTTCTGCTGGTATTGTTTTAGTGACCGCTCAAAGTTTGACAGCTTATAGCCTCAAACGGTTATCTGCAGGATTATTTGCGACTATATTGCTGCTCCATCCAGTGATTACTGCTATCCTAGCTTGGGTAATTTTTTCAGAAACTTTAACTCTATTTAACTTGTTAACATTTGTTGTTATTTTGTTTGGGGTGTACTTAGCGACATCAAGTAAAGGAGGTCTGAAGACGCTAGAAGAGTGAAATATTTTTTCTCTGGTTTGGTAGTAGTAGTGCGTTTAGCTTGAAAATGTGCGTTATTTGAGTTATCAGTTATCAGTTATCAGCAGGACTAAAGCTATGCGAACCCAGAAACCCGGTTTCTTGTAGACGTCTGTTGTTCAAAACAATGATTTCTCGTAGAAACCGGGTTTCTTTGCGTAAGTCCTAAATTAATTATTAATTATTAATTATTGAACGAACCTCAAAATACAATTTCTGGATGAACTAACTCAAAACCTTCATCTCTCAATTTTTGATTTGATACCCTAGCATTAAAAGGGCGTGTTGAAGGAGTCGAACCATCCCAATAAATCTTTCCTAAACCTTGATATTTGTGTAAACCATCAAGTAATTCTCGAGTAATCATCGGCACATTATTAACCAAATTGTAAATACCCTGCAACTGTTTCTCACGAGCAAACTCTAAAGCTCCTACAATATCATCTAAATGAATCCAGTTGGTACAATCATTGCCATTACCGGGGCGAGTTTTGCCTTCCCACCTACTAAAAATTTTCACTAATTCCCTACCTGGACCGTAAATTCCGCCTAAACGCAGGATACAAACCTGTTGTTGAGAAGTGGATGCAGATAATAAAACCTCCTCAGTTTCATGGAGAATTTTTCCACCTTCAGTTGAGGGGGTAACAGGAGAATTTTCATCTACCCACTCACTATTTTTGTCACCATAAACTGAGTAACTACTTGTGTAAATTATTTGTTTTACACTTGGAGTTTGTTTCAAAGTAGCAACTAGAGTTTGGGCAGTTTCTAGATATGTTTGTTTGTACTCCATACCGATATGAGGGCGAAAACCTACACTTAACAATACCACCTCTTGATTTTGCAAGACATCGTGCATGGCGCTAGAGTCATTGCCTTTCATTACTACTACTTGTGGTGTTATATTTTGTAATTCTGAAACTCGTTCTGGGGTAGTAGTGGTTAGAGTTAATTGATGACCTTTCTGACTCCAGAGTTTGGCAACTGCAGTGCCAACATAACCACAACCAATAATTGCAATTTTCATTCTGTTTTTCATTCATATTACTTACTTTTTATACTATAGCAGGGAACAGGGAACAGGGAACAGGGAACAGTTGGAAAAGTGTTTCCTAGTCTAATATTCATCATCAGTCTATCTCCTAATCGCCCTGACTGTTGCTATATACCGAAAAATTACAGCGCTTTTCAGATTGATGAACCACATAGTGACAACCAGCAAGTAGGGACGTTCCATGGAACGTCCCTACTGTGAAAACCTCTGTAATATCAAGTCTCATTAATTAGCCATAATAAAAATCTTCTTCACTCCCGTAGGGGCGATTTCCTAGGTCATGCTCCTAATTAAGCGAATCGCCCCTACTCTCTAAATTTTTTATTCTGGTTATTCAAAGAGACATGATATAAGGTATAATATCAAATCCGGTAGTATCGTTATAATTCTTGCCCCGTAGGGGTTTGGTCTCCAAACCCCCACAAATTGGCAGTTTTCACCAATACTGATGGTAGAATTATATCACTTCCGTTGCCCAGCGGATTTGATCTGACTACTAGAAAGAGCAAAAAGATTTTTTGGCGTTGCATAAATTCGGGATGATTTTAATAGTTTTGTGGAATGGGCATCTTGCCCGTTCCTGATATTTTTGGACAGGCAGGATGCCCGTCCTACTTAATATTCATCCCTTAATTCAGCAACGCCGATTTTTTCAGCAAACCCTAATTATAAGTATTCAACCGGACATAATATTCAAGGCAGGTTTCTAACTGTTTCGCCAAACCTTCAACATTAGGTTCGCGCATAATCCCATAATGGTTTCCAGGAATAGTATAAATTTCTATTGCTTCGGTAGCTAGGGAACTCCAACCTCTCTGTGAAACTTCATCGCTAGCACAAAACAGAACTGTTCGACCAGAATATGGTGATGCTAGATAATCATACATTGCTTTGAGGTTACTTTTGAATACCTCGAATAACCGAGACATCTGTTCAAGACTGATTTCTGGTGGCAAGATATTCAAGCGTTTTGCTTCTTGGAGAATGCTATTCAACTGTTCTTCTGGCAAAAGTTCCTGAAGTTCGTTGGTAGAAATTGATAATTCCTTGCCAAATATACCGCCGAGATCGGTAATTAGAGAATTAGTCAGAGAAGTGTCATCAATTTCTTCTTGAAGAAATGTGGGTGCGTAACTATCGATTAAAGCTAACAGTCTGACTTCTTGTCCTAAAGTTTGCAACTGCTGTGCCATTTCCCATGCAATGACACCTCCCAAAGACCAACCTCCCAGATAATAAGGTCCTTTGGGTTGAACTGCTTGTATGGATTCAATGTAACAAGCAGCCATATCTTTTATATTAGTTAACGGTTGAGAATTTCCATATAAACCGGGAGATTGCAAACCGTAAAAGGGTTGATTTTTTCCTAAATGTTCGGCTAATTTTGCATAACACAAAACGTTGCCTCCGACGGGATGAACGCAGAAGAAGGGTGGTAAGTATCCTGTTTTTTGAATGGGAACTAGAGGAGAAAAAGGTTGCGTGTCGGTGGCAGAACTCAATAAATTGGCTTGACATTCGATGGTGGGTTCTGTGAATAGAGTTGCTAAAGGTAGATGAGTTCCTAACTGTTGTTCGATGCGAGCTATTAAACGCACTGCTAAAAGGGAATGACCTCCTAACTCGAAGAAATTATCTCGTACTCCCACGGTGGGAATATTGAGAACTTCTGACCAAATTTGTCCGAGTTTTAGTTCTGTGGTGGTGCGGGGGGATATTCCTGTTTGCTGAGAGAGATTAGAAGTATCAGGTGCAGGGAGGGCGCGACGATTCTCTTTCAGAGACGCTGCGCGAACGCTTTTACCGTTAGGAGTGAGAGGTATTGCGTCTAAAAAGACGAAGGCAGAGGGTATCATGTATTCGGGTAGCTTTGTTTTCAGGAAGCTACGTAGTTGGGAGGATACCATTTCTTGTTTGGCAACGATATAGGCGACGATGCGTTTATCTCCTGGAATATCTTCTCGGACAATAACGATAGCTTCGCTGACGTCTGGATGTTGAGTCAAGATTGCTTCGATTTCTCCGAGTTCGATACGGAAACCTCGAATTTTTACCTGATTGTCGATACGTCCAATATATTCGATGTTGCCATCGGGGAGATAGCGTGCTTTATCGCCTGTTTTGTAGAGGCGAGAACCTGTTTCGTTGCTAAAGGGGTTGGGGATAAATTTTTGCTCGGTTAATTCGGGGCGGTTGAGATAACCTCGTGCTAACCCAGCGCCACGAATGTGAAGTTCTCCTGGTACTCCGATGGGGAGGGGTTGGAGATGTTTGTCGAGAATGTAAATTTGTAGGTCTGGAATGGGGGAACCGATGGGACTAGCGTTAGATTTGAGGTCTGATATCGTTAACTGGCGATAAGTCACATGAACTGTGGTTTCAGTGATGCCATACATATTGATAAGCTGAGGAGAACTGTCACCATGTCGCTCAAACCAGGGTTCCAGACTCTTGATTTCTAGAGCTTCTCCACCAAAAATCACAAAACGAAGATTGAGAGTGTCTTCGTTCTTGACAAACTCCTCAATTTGAATTAACTGCCGAAAAGCTGAGGGTGTTTGATTGAGAACGGTGACTTTATGTTGGCAAAGTAATTTATAAAAATCCTGGGGCGATCGGGTAATTTCATAAGGCACAATAACTAAACATCCTCCGTAGAGCAATGCTCCCCATATTTCCCATACAGAAAAATCAAAGGCGTATGAATGAAATAGAGTCCAAACATCGTTGCTATTGAAGGAAAACCATGATTGAGTTGCAGCAAACAGACGGGTGACGTTATTATGTTGAATTAACACCCCTTTTGGTTTACCAGTTGAACCAGAGGTATAGATGATGTATGCTAGATTATTGGGTTCAACGGAGGTTGTCAAATTTGTTGGAGGGTGTTGTGCAATCTGATGCCACTGAGTATCTAAACAGATGGCAACATCAGCAAGGGAAGGAATTGTAGATTTCAGCTTGTCTTGTGTCAGAATCATCGAAATTCCAGTATCGGCAAGTATAAAAGCTAGGCGTTCCGGTGGAGAGTTGGAGTCCAAGGGTACATAGCTTCCACCTGCTTTGAGAATGCCCAGTATTCCTACTACCATTTCTAGCGATCGCTCTACGCAAATACCTACCGGAACTTCTGGTTTGACTCCCAAGTTTTGCAAATATCGCGCCAGTTTATTTGCTCTTTCATTCAATTTGCGATAGGTAAGTTGTTCTCCTTCAAAAACAACTGCTACTGCATCGGGAGTTTGTTCTACCTGTTTTTCAAATAGTTGATGAATACACTGATTTTGAAAATAGGCCGTTTTGGTGTCATTCCATTCTACTAATAATTGATGGCGTTCTGCTTCCGTTAACAAGGGAAGTTCGCCGACTCGTGTTTTGGGATGAGTAGCGATCGCTTGGAGCAAAATCTTAAAATGTCCGATCGCTCGACGAATAGTTCCTGGTTCAAATAAATCTCGATTATATTCCCAATATCCAATTAATCCTGCTTCTGTCTCCTCCATTGATAAAGTTAAATCAAATTTAGCTTTAGCACTTTCTATCTGCAACCAATTAAAACTCACTTCCGGTAATTCCAAAGGTTTCATCGGTGCATTTTGCAAGGCGAACATTACCTGAATTATGGGCGTGTAACTCAAACTGCGTTCTGGTTTTAAAGTTTCTACTAATTGTTCAAAAGGTATATCCTGATGAGCGTAAGCATCCAAAGAAGTCTGCCGTATCTGATGCAATAAATCTGTGAAATTAGGATTATCTGCAAATTGGGTTCGCAACACTAAGGTATTGACAAAAAAGCCGATCAATCCTTCTATTTCACTGCGGTTGCGGTTGGCGATTGGTGTACCAACAAGTATATCTTCTTGATCAGAATAACGATACAGTAAGGTGCTAAAGGCAGCAAATAGGATCATAAACAGAGTCACTCCTAATTCTTGACTCATATCCTTGAGCTGTTTTGTGAATTCGACTCCCAGTTCAAAAAATTCTTTACCCCCAATAGCTGTTTGCACGGTTTTCCGAGGATAATCTGTAGGTAACTCTAATAAAGGTGGCGCTCCTGCCAACTGTTGTTTCCAGTAACCAAGTTGAGGCGCTAGCATCTCAGCAGTCGCAGGTTGCCGTTGCCAGCAAGCAAAGTCCGCATATTGAATTTGCAGTTGCGGTAACGGTGAGATTTTTCCTTGAACATAAGCTCTATAAAGCACTTCCAATTCATGACTAAATACACCAGTTGACCAACCATCAGTAATAATATGGTGCATCGTTAGCAACAGCACATAATCATCGACTGCTAATTGCAATAAAGTAACTCGCACTAAGCGATCGCTTGCTAAATCAAATGGTTGCTGAATTTCTGCCTCACCCAAGCGCTGTACTTCTTTTAACTTTTCCTCTGCTGGCAACTGCTGTAAGTCAACAATAGGCATTTTTAAATCCAGTTCGGGGTGAATAACTCGCACAGGAGAACCATCGATCGCCTGATAATTCGTCCGCAAACTTTCGTGACGGCGAACGATTTCTTGTACTGCTTGCTCTAATGCTTCAACAGACAGAGAACCCGATAAACGCAACCCTTCTTGTTCATTATAAACGACACTTCCTGACTGCAATTGGTCTAAAAACCAAAGTCGTTGCTCGGCAAAAGATAAGGGTGACTCTCCATTTCGTGACACTGGTTGTATAGCAGCTAATTGTTGGCGAGTCGCTCCTGATATTAGCTCGCCAAATTCTGCCACTGTTGGAGATTCAAACAACCGATGCAGCGACAGTTCTATCTGAAAAGTATCGCGGACTCGTGAAATCAGTTGAGTTGCACCAATAGAATCTCCTCCCAACATAAAGAAGTTATCTAAGACTCCCACCTCGTTGAGACTGAGAATTTCTGCCCAGATTCCTGTGAGAATTTCTTCTGTGGGAGTTCGCGGTGCAACTAATTCCACATCCAGAACCGGACGTGATTTATCTGGAGCGGGGAGTGCGCGTCGATCGATTTTTCCGCTCGGTGTGAGGGGAAGTTCGTCGAGAACCACAAATGCTGATGGCATCATATAATCAGGCAATTTTTCTTGCAAGAAACTACGTAATTGAGGGATTAATTGACTTTGTTTGGTTCCGGTGTATGGTTCATTTGCATAAGCACTCCAAGGTTGAAGTGTGGGAAGTGTGGGGAGTGTGGGAGGTGTGGGAGGTGTGGGAGGTGTGGGGAGTGAAAGATCAATCTCTTGGTTGAGCAACGCCATAGTGTTGTCTGCAATTAAATTGGTATCATTCCTCACGAATATTACATCGTAGTAACCATCAGCACCATTGCCAGACCACGTAATGTTGATCCGATAAGGAATCTTTGACTGCAATTCCCACCATTTTTCCGGTTCAATTCCGTTTTGGGTAATCTGTTGTCGCAGTTCGCCTACAGTTTGGGGACAATTTGAACTTGCTAACAATGCCATTGCTTGCACATCCGCCCAAATTCGAGCGTTGGGAATGTTCCTAACAATGAGTATTTCTGGGGAAGTTTCTACCAGTTTTTGGCAAACCGCAGCTACACTCAAACTTCCCGAATCTCCCACCCCTTTCAAAGGGATACTCAAACTTCCCGAATCTCCCACTCCTTTCAAAGGGATACTCAAACTTTCCGAATCTCCCTCCCCTTTCAAAGGGATACTCAAACTTTCCGAATCTCCCTCCCCTTTCAAAGGGATACTCAAACTTCCCGAATCTCCCCCTCCTTTCAAAGGGATACTCAAACTTTCCGAATCTCCCTCCCCTTTCAAAGGGATACTCAAACTTTCCGAATCTCCCCCCCCTTTCAAAGGGATACTCAAACTTTCC
>NZ_JAAHHT010000077.1 GCF_010672085.1 Okeania sp. SIO3I5 | reverse complement strand
TAAGTGGCTGCGGTATTAACAGTAGTAGTTGTTTTTCCTACCCCGCCTTTATTGTTATAAACTGCTACTGTTAATGCTTTTCGTGGTTTATCAATTTTTTCTTTAATTAATGTAGCGATGTTGATAATATTTTCTGAATTAATTTCCACACAAACTGTCGCCGGATGAATAATTTTTCCATGCTTTCTAAATAATTGGATGTGATTAGCATTGGTAATTATTCCCCACTTCGCTGCTTTACATTTTTCTGCTAATAAATACCGTTTAATTTGTACAACTGTCTTTTTATATTCTGGCGAATCAGCAGCTAAATTAAGATTCCGTTTTTTCAATTCTACAAGCACATCTGGATTAGTTTTGGTTTGATTAAATATGTCATTTTCCGTGTTATGACGCAGAGCATGATCGACTGCTTGAGTACCAGTTCCTGTAGAAAAAGAAGGTATTCTTTCATTTACTTCAAAACCTAAAAAATTGAATAATTCAGATGCAAAAATCTGACTGACTAGAGCTTCAGATGCGTCCTTCGGTAGATTTTTTGCCAAAGCATCTACAAGGGCTTGATTTTTCACAGCATTATCCATCTGTCGTTGATTGTAGTTAAGTTTAACTATCAGATTAGCACGACAGAGACGGGAAAAAATCTAAATTTTATTTACTCGACTTAAAATTACGTCTATAATATCTATATATATTTGTATGCTCGACAGGCCGTAATGGGATTAAAATTAATATCTACAAATTGCACTCGACTAAAAGTGTCAATCCACAAATGTGCCCCACAATTAGCAGGGTCGTGAGGATGATATACTATTCGGCAAGGACCTTTAATTTCTAGCTGATAACCGTAGTCATTACGGTTAGTATCCTTTACAGAGACTACAGGCTTTAATTTCTTTAGTGGAGTCTTGGCATTTGCCTTAATGATATGCTGGTTAACATGAATCATTGTAGGGTCATTGCGCTTTTCTTTGCACCAATTCCCTTTCGGACCCCTTCTACCAGGGAAAATAATTGGCATTTCACTACCTTGACGCCCATAAGCAGGAATTTGCCAAAAACCATTTTTCTTTTCAGCATCTTTGACTCTACCTTGAGATAATAACACTCGCAAACGTTGACCGGAAATACCCAATAAATATGCTGCTTCTGTAGTACCGATAATTCTTTTGTTTTTCTTTTTAACCATTGTACAATAGTTTTATTATTCTATAAGTTTAACTATCAATTAAAAAATACTTTAACTTATTTTCTAGCTAAAAACTACTAACTTAACAAAATTTAATCTATCACTTTTTCTATGAATATATTTTTGAAAATATATTCTTTAATAACAAGAGAAGTAAAATAATTCTTTCATTAGACTGATTTAGATAACTTTAGTAATTTAGGAATCAAGGTTCTTTTTTCCTTCTGCTATCCTATGTACATAGGCAATTGTAATTTTTAACTTTTAAATTTTGATTTTTGACTTAAATTTATGCTCAGAGCTGGAATTGTCGGACTACCCAACGTCGGAAAATCTACCTTATTTAATGCTTTAGTTGCTAATGCTAAGGCGGAAGCTGCTAACTTCCCATTTTGCACAATTGAACCCAATGTTGGTGTGGTATCGGTGCCAGATGAGCGGTTAAATGTACTAACTAAAATTTCTAATTCTGTCCAAACTGTTCCTACTAGAATTGAATTTGTTGATATTGCTGGATTAGTAAAAGGTGCAAGTAAAGGAGAAGGTTTAGGTAATCAATTTTTATCTAATATTCGAGAAGTTGATGCCATTGTTCAAGTAGTTCGTTGTTTTGATAGTGAGGATATTATTCATGTCTCTGGTTCCGTCGATCCAGTGCGAGATATTGAGGTAATTAATTTAGAATTAGCTTTATCCGATCTAGCTCAGGTAGAACGACGAATTGAACGAACTAAAAAACAAGCTCGTACCAGTAAAGAAGCTCAGGCAGAATTAGAAGTTTTAGAAAAATTAGAGGCTGTTTTAAACGAAGGTAAGTCGGTGAGAATGGCTGGTTTAAATGAAGACGAATCTTTGCTAATTAAGCCTTTAAATCTATTAACTTCCAAACCCATAATTTATGCTGCTAATGTCTCAGAAGATGACTTAGCGAGTGGGAATGATTGGGTTGAAAAAGTCCGCAATATTGCTGCTGTAGAAAATGCTGAAGTTGTGATAATTTCAGCTCAGGTAGAATCAGAATTAATTGAGTTACCAGAGGAGGAAAGAGCTGATTATTTAGAATCTCTAGGAGTAGAAGAAGGTGGGTTAAAATCTCTAATTAAGGCAACTTATGAATTGTTGGGATTGCGTACTTATTTTACTACTGGAGAAAAAGAAACTAAAGCTTGGACGATTAAAGCTGGAATGTTAGCTCCTCAAGCTGCTGGTGTAATTCATACTGATTTTGAACGTGGTTTTATTCGAGCAGAAACAATTGCCTATGAGGACTTAGTAGCTACTGGTTCAATGACTGCTGCTAAGGAAAAAGGTTTGTTGAGGAGTGAAGGTAAGGATTATCTTGTTAAGGAAGGGGATGTTATGCTCTTCCGATTTAATGTTTAGATTTCTGTCAAAGAAGCGGTCAGCGTTTAGCAGTCAGCAGTCAGCAAAATTATTTTTTTTAAAGTTAGCAAAGGGGATTTTAACCCAGGACTATATCCGTTCTAATTTCTGACTTTTTGTGGATTCAGAAAAGTATGCTTTTTCCAGGATTAAAGGTTATATTAACTAATCTCTAAAAGCTACTAAAATCTTAACTTGATTCTAGAATGAAATAGCCCTGAGTTTTAACCAGAGCTGCTCAAAGCTGATAGCTAATACCTGATAGCTGATAGCTAGTTAATTAAGGAGAAAAAAATGAGTATTGTAGAACTTTTGATTCTTTGGTTTGTTACTGCTGTTAGTTTGTTTATTATCTCCAAGTTGCCTACTGGAGTAGAAATTGATGATTTTAATATTGCTTTGATTTCTTCGGCAGTTTTTGGGTTATTAAATGCTCTTGTTCGTCCGTTCTTAGTTGCTTTAGCTTTGCCTATTAAGATTGTACTTTCGGGTTTTCTTTTTACTCTAGTTATGAATATGGCTATCTTTGGTTTGGCTGCCTGGTTTGTAAGTGGATTTCGTCTACGTTGGGGATTTTGGAGTGCATTAATTGGTGCTTTGGCATTAGGTTTTATTAACTCTTTTCTTTATGAGTTACTTAATCGGGTAGTGGTAAGTTAAACCAATGTTTATATGTAAGCATTCAGCTATTAGCAGTCAGCTTTTAGCAATGAAAATGAACAATGTAGCTCCATAGACTTTTAAGGTTAACTGATGGATTTTTACCCAGACTTTTAATTCTTTAAAATCTCGCTTATTACTTTTTCCTCTTTTAAAAGTAGTAAAGTTGATAGCTGAGAGCTGACGGCTGAATACTTACGTTTATATTATCCATAGTTTGTGTTTTTATGTACCTTTAAAACTGATATCTAGTCAATTTTTTTCTGGATATCGGTTTTATTTTTTAAGGTTACTGATTTTAGCGTATGAAATTCCTAATAATGTAATTTTTGAGCTAAAACAAGAGTGTGAATTATCCCTACTTAGTTAGGAAAAAAACTTCTCTCTAATTCCTGATTTCTGACTCCTGACTACTACCAAAATTCATGCATACTTTTTGAGCAGAAGTTATTCTAATTTGATAAATGTTTACTACAAATAGCTAGAGGAGGAGTTTTAGGACTCAGTTCAATAATGGATAATGGATAATGGATAATTACCTCTCCCTTTTAGGGAGAGGATTGACTAAAAGGAAAAAGTTTATTTCTCTTGGTTGATTGGATATGGCGCCGGTAACCCATCCATCCCATCCTAACGGACTGCTCCGCAAACAACCGCTTTTTTCCCCTTTATTGGGGAGGTTTTAAACCTGAATTATTTAATTGTTTAATTGTTTAATTGTTTAATTGTTTAATTGTTTAATTGTTTAATTGTTTCGGTAAGGTAGCCATCGAATTAGCGACTTAAAGTAATGAATAAGTAAGTAGACAAAATTATTTGTATATAAATTTGTTTTTATCCCTTGATAGCTCTATGATAGAGCAATCAAAAATGCAAAATTAATTCTGTCCTGGTAGTTAACTTCGATGCCATTTCTTAGTTCATAACTCATCTTTTTAGTCAAAGAGATATATCCTGTCAAGTCTTTTCAAGTCTTTATTATATATACCCTTATTATTCGTAAAATTATTTTTTCAAAATGGTATTAAAGCAGACTCTCTGATTAATAAGGTAATTTAGGATTTTCTTGCCTCCTACTAAATCCAGAACTGATAACTGATATAGGATTTTCTTGCCTCCTACTAAACCCAGAACTGATAATTAGGGCTTGCTGAATAAATATAAAACCATTGACATATAAAGACTTTAGCCTTTTTTTTTCCTTTAAAAAGTGCGCCTGTTTCAGTCTAAAACACTCAAAAATTTAGTATTTTAGACGCATAGTTGGGCACAAAAATCTTGAGACAATTCTTACTCGTACCTCCTCGCTCCCGAGCCATTTCTCCAGTCTCGAGTCTCGAATCTCCTGTCTCCTACCCCTACTAAAAGACTTTTTCAGCAAACCCTAATTAATAACTGATAACTGATAACTGGTAACTAATATTTAAGGGTGTTATTTGAGGGTAAGCTGTGCGAGCTTTTAGTAAATTTCCCAACAAATAAATTTTATATGGTTCCTAAAATTTCAAGATTATTTTCTCCTTTGAGAGCGCGTTTATCCCGACAAATAGTCTTGTGGGTATTTGCCAGTATTGTAGTAATTGAGACTTTAATTTTAATTCCATCTTATTATCGGCGAGAAGAGGAACTACTTCACCAATTAGAAGATGTTTCTGGAGCAATTTTTAATTCTATTGTACGTTTAACTGAAACCAGTATGAAATCTGATGATACCTTTCAGATCAAGGTAAAAACATTAACGGAAGATTCTGTAATTTTGGGAGTCAAAATTTATGATTCTCAAGGAGAATTAATTGAAACTATTGGTGAAGTTCCAGAAATAGATTTTTCCGATATTGGGGACAAAGATATTCTCCGTGTTAGAAGTCGAGATGGTAAACGATATGATGTGGCATTATCCGCAAATTATTTGGGAATTAATTACACATTAATTGCCCGTCACGATGCTTCTAAAATTCAACCAGAATTATATGCTTTTATTGGTAGAATAACACTGCTTGTAATACTGATATCTGCTTTCGTTACCTTGGTGACAATGGCAGTATTAGGAGTTAAATTAATTCATCCTATTTTGAAGCTAAGAGATGACTTAATTGCTGCTGGAGAAGCTTTAGGTAAAAACGGAAATAAGGTAAAATTTTATTCTGTTTCTATTCAGCGTCAAGATGAACTGGGAGAAGTAATGATTGCTTTTAATCAAATGTTTGAGCGAGTCTCCACAGAAATTGATCGACGCAAACAAGCAGAAAAAATCTTATTAGCTGAACAAGAAAAATCAGAACGACTGTTGTTAAATATTTTGCCTCAGTCAATTGCAGAAAAATTAAAGGAAGGGAAGGAAAATATTGCTGATTATTTTGAAGAAGTTACTATTTTATTTGCAGATTTAGTAGGGTTTACTGAGCTATCAGAAAATATTAATCCTCCACAATTAGTTGATTTGCTAAATCAAATATTTTCTTGCTTTGATGAGTTAACTGATAAATATTATTTGGAAAAAATTAAAACTATTGGAGATGCTTATATGGTGGTTGGAGGTTTACCAGAACCAAGGGTAGATCATGTTGAGGCAATTGCTGAAATGGCTTTGGATATGCAGACAGCAATTGCCGATTTTAATCAAAAAAATAATATGCAGCTTAGTATGAGAATTGGCATTAATACTGGTCCTGTTATTGCTGGTGTTATTGGTAGGAAAAAGTTTATTTATGACCTCTGGGGTGATGCAGTTAATACTGCGAGTCGCATGGAATCTCACGGTGAACCTGATAAAATTCAAGTTACAGAATCAACTTACGATTATTTAAAAGGTAAATATATATTCGAGCCAAAACGAACTATTATGATTAAGGGTAAAGGGGAGATGAATACTTATTTTTTACTTGGTAGGAGGTAGGGGCGATTCCCGTAATTAGGAGCATGACAAACGGAAATCGCCCGTACGGGAGTAAGGGGAAATAATTGATAATTTATGTGGGATAATTAATTTTTTTTCTTATTGAAGATGTTTATTACTGAAGCAAAAAAAATTGAAGATTAAATACAAATATGGTAGAGTTAATCAAATAATGATTAAGTTCTGAACTGGATAACTAAAAAAAGTTGTCTAGTATAAAATTACTAAATTAACAGAGGAAAATTGTATGGAAAATACTATAAATTGTGCAGAAGCTTGTGTAAATGGCTGCGTTTCAAGCGATCGCTGTCCTAACAAAGAATATGTAGAGGAAACATCAAAGTTTATTGATAATACTTCCTTAGATAAAATGTTAGAAATGGCTGAAGAAGCAGTGAAGAAAAAAAGAATTGCTCCTCCTAAATGGATTATTCCCGATCTTCCTCAGTAAGAAAGATAAATAAAATGGGATTGCATATTAAAGAATGATCATAGATTTTCATCTATACATATATTGAGCAAAGAATTAGGTGTTGGTAATTGATGGAATGATTTTCTAATAAGGGTAATATCCATCACTTACTCTAGTTAAATATTTAGAGGTATTAGAAACAGATTACTCTTAAAGTTTCATCTTTGGATTTACCAATGCCAAGAATTATCCAAAAATATCTATGCTTCAGATTTCATGATTCCTGATTGTGCAATGTTAATAAAATCAATATTTATTAGACTGCTTAAACGATAAAAGTATGTTCTATTTAGCGGTCGCTATCTTATTCTTGAATTGGCAATCTGATTGGAGCGATCGCTATGTTAAAGCTAAATATTTTTGTAAATTTTAGAGTATCACTAATCAAAACATTAGAGGTTAATATTGAAGTCAAATTATCTATGCTAGATTATTTTAATTTTCCCAAAGAGATAGTTACAGATGTTAGTAGCATTTTGCGCTTACTTGCAATAGGAGTAATAGCAATAGTTGCAATTCTGGGAATTCGTAAATTGCCTAAACTAATAGGAAAAATAGTATCTACAGAAATTCCCGAAGCATATAAGATTATTATATCTTCAAATAAATTCTCAAAAAGATATTTGCTACTAAATTTTAAGTGTTAGAAAATTCGGGAAAAAGACTAAAGTACAAATTAGTTTTCACCAAGCATAATTAATGGATAATCAATAGTATCAGTCAATTCAGCAAATTCCAGATTAATGTTGTTTAATTTAAAGAATGAATATTTTTGACTAAAAAACGAGGTATCAAGTCTCCTCTTTTAAAAGTCGTGCAAGAATGACATTTTTTATTTTTGGTTCTAGTGAAAATTCTATTCAACTAAGGAAGCAACTTCTGGAAGTTGTAAATCAGAATTTTTCTAAGGAACTGAAAAAATTTGGCATAGAGTTTAATATGCAAGAACCAAATATTTATGTTGATTCTCCAGTGACTATTTAAGGTTTGTTGAAAAAGTCTTTTCAGGGAGTAGGAGAGTAGGGGAGTCGGGAAGTGGGGGAGATGGAAATCACAAATAATTAGGAAGTAGGGAGAAGTTAGGAGGAACGGAAAATTATAGAGGAGGTAGTCGGATATTTTTTCAGAGTAATTTTTCTGCAATTATTCTGTCTTTTATCCTAACTTTTTGCAGCTATTTAGGAAGTAGGGAAGTGGGGGAGATTCAAATCACAAATAATTAGGGAGTCGGGAGGAGTTCGGAGAAACGGAAAATTATAGAGGAGGTAGTCGGATATGAAAGTCAGAGTAATTTTTCTGCAATTATTCTGTCTTTTATCCTAACTTTTTGCAGCTATTTAGGAAGTAGGGAAGTGAGGGAGTCGGGGAGTGTGGAATAATTGATGATTTCTCCCTGCCCCCTACTCCCTCTTTTCTCTCTAATGGTTATGTTAGGAGTTATCGTTATTAAGTTATCAAACCAACCCAAAGATGTTGCCAATAAACCACCCATAAAATATGAAAAATATTAATCCTTCCCAACGAGTTACCTGCTTATCTTGAGTGACAAAAAAGAATAAAATTGTTCCCACTAATAAAACTAATAACCCACTACCAATAACATCATCAGGAATTTCTAAGTTACCTATCAATCTTGGTATTCCCATTACCATTAATGAGTTAAAAATATTAGAACCCAAAACATTTCCTACTGCTATTTCTGGGTTTCCTTTTCTAGCAGCAGAAATGGTAACTATTAGTTCTGGTAATGATGTACCAAGGGCGACTGCACTTAAAGCAATTAACCCTTTAGCAATTTCCAAGATTTCGGAGATTTTAGTAACAGATTCAATTGTATAAGTAGCACCCAAAAATACAAATAATGAACTAACAATCACAATTGCTATTTGTTTGAGTGGGAAACTTTTTTGTGAACTATTGGTTTCTTGTGAATCCTGTTCTTCTTTACCACTACTAATTGTATACAAAACGTAAACAACATATCCCAAAATACAGATAATAGCTTCACTTATAGAAAAATTATTATCTAAAACTGTTAAACTTAATAAAAAAGCAGAACCAACAAATAGTGGTAAATCTACATTAATTAGTTCATATTGTATTCTTAAAGGACTGCTGATCAATGATGCGGTACCAATGATCAAGAAAATATTAGCAATATTAGAACCTATAACATTACCAAAAACAATTTCCGAGGAGTTTTGATATACTGCTATAATCGATGATACTAATTCTGGTAAAGATGTACCTACTGATACTATTGTTACTCCTACTAAAAAAGGAGAAATTCCTAATGATATACCTATTTTTTCTGCTGCATCTGTAAAGAAGTCAGAAGCTTTGATTAGAACGAACAAGCTAACTATAAATATTATTAGCCAAAAAATTAAGTCTTGCATTAGTTTATTTATTGTCTACATTGACATATTTTAAGCAAAGTCAAGATTAGAGGATAATCAAGAAATAGTAAATTTGAGAAAAACACAAAGCACATTATAGCTGTGATTTTTGTGTGATTTTCTCATATATAGCTATTTTAAATGATCTTTTACAAATCAAAAAATAGATCGGAAATTTTACATCATTTTGCCTATTACTTTTGACCCGATATTTTCTATAGAAGCCAGATATAGATATTATATACTTTGACTACTATAGACTTTTTGTAGAAGTCAGGGAATAAGGAATAGGTATGGAGGGAATGAAATTGTTGATTTCATATCTTGAAATTGATTTAATTAAAACTTTTGCAAGAGGTCTTATATATTTCGAGCAAATCTAAATTTTAGTTTTAGTTAGTATGTTGAATATAGAAGTTAACATATCTTCCACGATCAAATGCCTTAATATTTTGATACCTGACTGCTTCTAAAAATTTACGAAACTCCTTAATATGATTTTTGGCAACTTCAACTAACATATCAGGTTGATAACTAGATATCAAATTTTTTGCTCCTGCCAAAGCTTCTATTTCTGTACCTTGTACATCAACTTTGATGAAGTCTACTTTTTCTTTAATTAATTCATCTAAAGTCATAACTTCTACCTCTGTACCATTGATAATATTATCATCAATTTCTGTTAAACAGAAATCTTTAGCAGGATGTTCTTTTATAAAAGATGTACCACGATTTTTGCCAATAGCATAACCTAATTTAGATAAATCAATATTACTAACTTGATTAATTGAGATGTGTCTGTTCAACGCTGCAATAATATCTGGATGAAATTCTATAGGAATGACTTTTGCTGCCTGCATAAATTTAGCAAAATAGACTAAATGATTCCCTGTATTTGCTCCAACATCAACTATAACTGGATTTGATGATTTGAGATTCTGCTGGATAAATTCTAACTCAGCTACTTCATAAAAATTTCCACCAACATTAGCAATTTCTACCGCTAGATTTTTACCTGTTATTTCAAATGTTATAGGAGTATTTTGATAATTGAATGTAACTAAATTATCTCCCTTGAGTAACCTATCAACTAAAGTCAACCAAACTTTTGCTGTTTGATAATTTGGATTAATTTCTAATGCTTTGCTAAATTCTGATTTAGCTTCCAAAAGTTTATCTTGTCTAATCAGCAAATTACCGATCGCTTGATGAGCTTGAAAACTCTTAGGTGATATTTCTAGAGCGCGACGAAAATAATTTAGTGCTTCATCAAATCTACCTTGTTGTACTAAACTATTACCAATATTGCCATAAAATTCTAAAGCTGAATCTGGTTTAAGTTCTACTAATTTTTGCCAGTAGGTAATAGCTTCATTTAATTGGTTTAGCTCTTGTGTAATTCTGGCTAAAAGATACAGTAGGGATATATTATTTGAATCTAGGGAAAAAGCATATTTATAATATTGAGTTGCTTCATCTAATTTGCCTTTGCCTTGCTCTATTAAACCAAGGTTAATTAGGGAAGCTACATGATTACTATCAGATTTTAGTATCTTTATATATATTGATTCTGCTTCTTGTAACTTTCCTTCTTTTTGGAATTTGAGAGCTGTTTGGAATTCTTGATTTATGTCTGTCATAATTTTAGGGAATAGGGAATATAATAGGAAATAAGCAAAAAATATTTACCTTGTCAGTTATACCACATTAACCACTGAATCTGTTTTATATTTTATGTTCCTAACGAAGAAAGAATTGGTTAGGACATAGACTGATATTAATCTTAGACTAAGAAATGTTTTTCCAACTATTCCCTATTCTCTATTCCTGATTCCCTGTTCCCTGTTCCCTGTTCCCTTCTATACTGACAATACAAATAATCAATAAATCTTTTCCAATTGACGAAAATCATGTTCTACTTCCGCTGAGAGAGCGCGGTTTTGGGGGTCTGTTTTGAGTGCTTTCTTTAGATAGTTTCTGGCCTTATCTAGTTTTCTCTCACTAATAAGGTGACGTGCCCAACGTTGATAGGCGATCGCTTGCCACTGTCGGACTTCCCAGTCTTGTGGCATTCTCTGAGCTAAACCTTCTACTATAGCAACTGCCCGGGGATATCTCTTATATTTTAATAACTGTTTTAATTGTAAATAATAATTTTGTTTAAGTTGCTTTTCTATCTCTGAGGTGTGGAATTGATTTTTATCTTGTTTTTGTTTGGGAGTTACCCTAACTTTTGTTTGTTTTGGAGCTGTAGTTTGTGAAGATACAGTTTCTGATTTTGACTTTTTATTAGTTGTTGATGTTGGAGTAGAATTGTATGCTAATTCAGTTTGAGTAGGAGCAACCCTCAGCAAAATTTTGTAAGCTTCCGTCACTGCAATAAACTTATCTTTAGCTTGCCGATCTTTTGGGTTAACATCTGGGTGATACATTCTTGCTAGTCGTCGATAAGAAGCTTTTACCTCTCCTAAACTAGCTCCTAAATTTAGCTCTAATTTTCTATAATAATCTGCAATATTCATAGATTTTGAAAGAAGAGGGAAAAGGACAGAAGGTTTCGTGAAAATTTCGGGAATAATTTCTTTCCCTTTTTCCTGATTTCTGCGGTGACTTACCCCAGGGTTGACATCCTCCCGACGCTGCTCTACTAGACAGCGCGGGATTCCCATCCATCATTCAAACAGACTAAGCTGAACAAATGACTCAGAACGGGTTGACACCTCACTGAAAAATGCTGGCTTGCCAGTCTGACGCTTCCTCCGTGTCCGTTTAATTGTCTCCGAGTGCCCCTCGGCGACTTCATTGAAAAGTGATAGTTGATAGCGTAGCTCCTCCGCAGGAGGCACTGGATTCTCTTCTACTGTTTCTTCAAATATTTCAACCTTGGTTTTTGGTTGAACAATTTCTAAGATGTTAATAGCAGCGTTTAGATCTCTATCATGGAATGCACCACAATTTAAACAAGTCCATTCTCTAATGTTCAGCTCTTTTTTGCCACCTTTAAAACCACAATTAGAACATTTTTGACTTGTAGCTTCCCATCTATCAATAACCCTAAATTCTCTACCATATTTGTCACACTTAGCCTCAGTTAAAGTCCGAAATTCTCTCCAGCCTAAGTCTGAGATTGCCTTAGCTAATTTGCGGTTTTTAACCATTCCAGAAACATTCAAATCTTCTAACACAATAATGTCGTTTTTTTTGACCAAATCAGTTGACAGTTTGTGCAGAAAATCTGTGCGAATGTCTTTAATTTTAGCATGAAGTTTAGCTACTCTTAATCTACGTCTCTCACGACGCTTGCTGCCTTTTTCAGTACGAGCAAATTTACGCTGGAATTTAGCCAGTTTCTTAAGGTTTTGCTTGAGAGGTTTTGGAGCATTAATTTTATCTCCATTACTCAAGGTTGCAAAAGTCGAAATCCCCAAATCAATTCCTATTGAATTATTAGTTTTAGGTAAAGGCTCAGGATTTATATCTACTACAAAACTAGCAAAATAACGATTTGCTGAATCTTTGATTATTGTCAAAGAGGTAGGCTTATTAGGTAGTTCTCTAGACCAAACTATTTTAATATTACCTACTTTTGGTAAGTAAATTTTATCTTGACCAATCTTGTAATTATCACCTACAAATCTTGCAGATTGCCTAGATTTTTTAGACTTAAACTTTGGAGGCTTAACCTTAATCCCTTTTCGTTTACCTTTGCAACCATCAAAAAAGTTTTTGTAAGCTTGGTCTAAATCCTTGAGAGACTGTTGTAATGGAGTAGATGCGACTGCTTTTAACCAAACTAATTCTTGCTTGACCTGAGTAATGAATTGCTTAGTTAAATCAACGTAAGTTGGTTTCTTTTGACCATTGGCATATAATTGATTACAATGTGCTAAACTTTGATTCCAAACATATCTACAACAACCAAATAGTTGATTTAATTTAGTTATTTGAACATGGTTTGGATAGATGCGGTATTTGTACCTGGCTTTCAATTTTATCGACCCGTTACTAATATTAGTTACTATACTATAGCATGGTTTGGTATTAATCACCGACGCTCCCCTCCCCCCTTTCAAAGGGGGATTAGGGGGGATGGAGAGCGCGGGTCTTCTACCAACATTTAGATAAACATAGTTTCTTTGAGTAAGTCTGGTTTGGGAAATATTGAATTTAACTAACTTCCTTTGAAAGAAGAGGAAAGAGGAAAAAAGAAAGACAGTTCAGTTAAAATTTCCGGAATGATTTATTTCTCTCTCTCTTTTTTATAGAGACATTTAGTTTAACTTTCCACCAATTTTTTTGAACTTAGCTATCTTCAGTCGGTAGTGATTTATTTCCTCAACTAACTTTCTTTTTCCTTTTTACTCCTTCCTACTTTCTACTTCTTTCATTTAACTTTTAACGTTCTTCAATTACTTGGTCAATTAGACCATATTCTTTAGCTTCTTCAGCAGACATATAATAATCACGGTCAGTATCTTTTTCTATCTTTTCCAAAGATTGACCTGTACACTCTGCCAACATATTATTTAATTCCGATCTAACCCGTAAAATTTCCTTAGCTTCAATCTCAATATCCGTAGCTTGACCACGAGTACCTCCCATAGGTTGGTGAATCATAATTCTAGAGTTAGGTAAAGCTAGTCTTTTACCTTTAGTTCCAGCAGCTAATAAAAATGAACCCATTGAAGCTGCTAAACCTAAACAGATAGTAATGATATCTGCTTTGATATACTGCATAGTATCGTAAATTGCCAATCCTGCTGTTACAGAACCACCAGGAGAATTTATATAAAGATAAATAGGTTTATTCGGATCGTCAGAGTCCAAATACAACATATAAGCTACGATTCTATTAGCTAGTGCATCTGTGACTTCTTGGCCAAGAAAAACAATTCTTTCCTGACCAAGACGGGTATAAATATCTATCCACCTTTCATATTGACTACCAGGAAGACGATAAGGAACACTTGGAACACCTATAGGCATAATACTTTTTTTCCGTTTGATTTTATTGAGGACTTACTTCAGTTATCAGTTATCAGTTATCAGTTATCAGTTATCAGTACCTCCACCGAATAGGGAACGAAAATACTGAAGTTGATTTTTTTCATGCCCTTAAAAGGGGAGTCTTGAGACCTGATTTTCTAGTTAATATATTGTACTGGTAATGTAAGAATTCAGCTATTAGCACTCAGCTCTCAGCTTTTTAAAAAATGAAGCAAGAATCAGCTTTTACCGATACTTTTAATTCTTTTAAATCACGAAGATACCAATTCCTTCTTTCAAGATAATGAAATTGATAGCTGAATACTTACCTGATAATTATTTTCTACTTACCAAAAGTTGTTAATTTTCTTGATAACTTAAACAGTAGCAGGTAAAGGTTTTGGTAGTTCTTTTCTACTTGCCAAAACTTGATCTATTAGACCATATTCTTTAGCTATTTCTGGGGTCATATAGAGCATTCTATCTGTATCTTTAGCAATCTTTTCTACTGATTGACCTGTATTTTTAGACAGAATATTTAAAAAAGTTGTCTTATTAGCTAAAACCTCTTTTGCTCTAATCGAAATATCTGTTGCTTGACCTCTTGCTCCTGTTTTAGCTTGATTCAAAACGATGGTAGCATGAGGTAAACTTGCCCGAAATCCTTTTGTGCCTGCAGACAAAATCATTGCTGCTGTACCCATAGCTTGACCAATACATATTGTATGAATTGGTGGTTTGACATAACTCATGGTGTCACAAATAGCAAATGCTTCTGTTTCAAAACCAATTGCATCTCCTGTATACCAAGAAGTGCCTGTAGAATTGATATAAAAATAAATTGGTTTTTCGGGATTATCAAATTGTAAATAAAGTAGTTGAGCAATAATTAATTGGGTAACATCAATACCGACATTTCTTTTGACTTCATCTGATGAAAATAATGGTAATCCCAAATAAACGATTCGCTCTTTTAACATTAAAGATTCTAAGTCAGGGGGTGGCGTGCGAAAAGAGGAGTCTCCATAGTAAGTGCTTGTTTGAACTGCTTTGATTGGTGATTCCATGACTATAATTCCTAATAATGATTGTACTATCTTGTTATTATATTAGCGTGTTGTAATTTTATCTGAGCAAGTCTTTCTTTATAATGTAACCTTGATATTTATACCAAAAATAACTTTTTCTGTCTAGGTGTGGATTTTACGATAATTATTAGGCAAAAATAAACATGATTGATTTACAATTACTTGATTTTTTGACTAAATAGTTGATAAAAATATATAGCAATCCTCCGCATATTCGTGGCAAAAATGCTGCTTTATTTTTGGCATGGAGGTTTGGGACAATGGGCAATGGGTAAGAGTTTTGGAGTTTATTTCTAGTTTTTGAATTGTTACAACCTATTGAGGATTGCTATAGTCAAATGATGTTTCTGAATCATAAATCTCTCAACTAATCTCATAAATCAAGGGGTTAGAATTACTAAATCCTCAGAGCATTTATAAATTTTTATTATTATTGACTCTTATTATACTACTTACTCAATCAAATTAAGTTTTCGATCCATTAAGAGGAATAAGAAGTCTCAAATTTTTTAACTAACTGGCAGTTAAGAGATTTGATAATATCCCACATTAAGGGTATACAAAAAAATAAATTATCCAATTTTTGAAGTAGACATATTTGTTTTGCTGCCTAATTTCCCTACTCACTAAATTCAGAGTAATCATATATTTTTTTATTGGAAAATTCCGAATACATTTTTTGAAAATAAATTAGGCAAGTAATGGGATTAAATTAACACGAAAACTGTTCATTCTTCCCTATCCTTTATCCTTACAGAATACTTTTTTAGCAGACTCTAAATAATTGGCAGAGTATATTGCTTTTTTGTCTGAGTAAATATTTTGCTAAAATTATACCAAATTCATCCATAGATAGTTACAGTAAAATTTAGATAAAATTGTTAAGATATTTTCTGCTGACCAAGAAATAAAGTCTCAATTCTCATCTTGCAAAGGGATAAAAGAGATACTGATAACCGATAACTGATTGAGTAACCTAGTTTTTTGATAAAAATATCGAAATTTTTCCCTGTATTTGTGGAGATATATTTAAATAAGTAGTAGAAAAATTCCTAGTACATTTATGAAAGTTAATCTAAATTCAGCTCTCAACGATACTAATATTGATGCCTCTCAATCTTCATCTCAACGGCAAGTGGCCTTATCTATTTCGGCTATAACTGATGAATTAGAAAGGACTGTACCATTAAACCTCTGTTTAATTTTAGACCACAGTGGTTCTATGGAAGGAAAACCACTAGAAACAGTCAAACAAGCAGCAGGACAACTTGTGGAGAAATTGAAGTCAGGCGATCGCCTTTCGGTTGTTGCTTTTGATCATCGTGCTAAAGTAATTGTTAGTAATCAAATTATTAATGATTCTGCTAGTATTAAGCGTGAAATTAATAAGTTAAGAGCGTCTGGTGGTACTGCTATTGATGAAGGTTTAAAGTTAGGAATAGAAGAGTTAGGTAAGGGTCAAAAAGATTCTATTTCTCAGGCATTTATATTAACTGATGGAGAAAATGAACATGGAGATAATGACCGTTGTCTCAAGTTAGCAAAGTTGGCAACAGACTATAATTTAACTCTAAATTCTCTAGGATTTGGTGATGATTGGAATCAAGATATTTTGGAAAAAATTGCTGATGCTGGAGGGGGAACTCTTGCTTATATTCAACAACCAGAACAGGCAATAGAAGAATTTGGAAAATTATTTAATCGGATTCAATCTGTAGGACTTACTAACTCTTATTTACGATTTTCTTTAATGCCTAAAGTTAGGTTGGCAGAACTTAAACCTATTGCACAAGTGGCGCCAGATACTATTGAATTGCCAGTACAAAAAGAGGGTGATGAGTTTATGGTCAGACTGGGAGATTTAATGAAAGATGTCGAAAGAGTCGTTTTAGTTAATATTTATATTGGGCAATTACCAGAAGGAAAACAAACAATTGCTAAATTACAAATTCGTTATGATGACCCTGCTCAAAGTCAAGAAGGTTTACTTTCGGAATCGATTTTAGTTGAAGCTAATTTTATGCAAAAATACCAACCTCAAATTGACCCTCAAGTACAAAATCATATTTTAGCTTTAGCAAAATATAGGCAAACTCAAATAGCTGAAACAAAATTACAACAGGGCGACAGAGCAGGTGCAGCTACAATGTTACAAACAGCAGCTAAAACGGCATTACAAATGGGAGATACAGGGGCGGCAACTGTTTTACAAACCAGTGCTACTCGCTTACAAGATGGAGGAGAACTTTCAGAAGCAGACCGGAAAAAAACAAGAATTGTCTCTAAAACAATTTTAAAATAGAGAATACTTTCCTATTATTTTAGCCAGGGAATTTTTCCCTGGTTAATAACTAGATATCTTCATTTTCTATAACTACAAATCACAAACATTTTCATTTTCTAAAGCTCCTAAAAAACCGCGCGTCAAAGGATTTTCAGTTGCATCCTTTCAAAAATTCTGATATTATAAATGTTAGTGGGGTGTACTCGCCCCTACGCATGACTTATTATTCAACTAAATTTCCTAGCTCAGAGATAATCAAATATCTAGGAATTTTCCCCAGAAAGGATGCCAGAAAGCTTTCATCCTGTGAAGCTCCTCCCGTAAAAAAATGTCTGCTTGTTTTTCCTTGATCGAATCTTTCCATTTATCTCTTCTTAGTGAAAACCACCAACATTTGCATTTTCTAAAGCTCCTAAAAAAACGGCGCGTCAAAGGATTTTTAGTTGCATCCTCACCAAAATTCTGATATTATAAATGTTAGTGGGGTGTACTCGCCCCTACGCATGACTTATTATTCAACTAAATTCCCTAGCTCAGAGATCATAAAATATCTAGGAATTTTCCCCAGAAAGGATGTCAGAAAACTTTCATCCTGTGAAGCTCCTCCACAAAAAAAATGTCTGCTTGTTTTTCCTTGATCGAATCTTTCCATTTATCTCTTCTTAGTGAAAACCACCAACATTTGCATTTTCTAAAGCTCCTAAAAAAACGGCGCGTCAAAGGATTTTTAGTTGCATCCTTTCAAAAATTCTGATATTATAAATGTTAGTTGGGTGTACTCGCCCCTAAGCATGACTTATTATTCAACTAAATTTCCTAGCTCAGAGATAATCAAATATCTAGGAATTTTCCCCAGAAAGGATGCCAGAAAACTTTCATCCTGTGAAGCTCCTCCACAAAAAAAATGTCTGCTTGTTTTTCCTCGATCAAATCTTTCCATTTATCTCTGCTTAGTGAAAACCACCAACATTTGCATTTTCTAAAGCTCCTAAAAAAACGGCGCGTCAAAGGATTTTTAGTTGCATCCTTTCAAAAATTCTGATATTATAAATGTTAGTGTGGTTTACTCGCCCCTAAGCATGACTTATTATTCAACTAAATTTCCTAGCTCAGAGATAATCAAATATCTAGGAATTTTCCCCAGAAAGGATGCCAGAAAACTTTCATCCTGTGAAGCTCCTCCACAAAAAAAATGTCTGCTTGTTTTTCCTCGATCAAATCTTTCCATTTATCTCTTCTTAGCGGAAAAGCACAAACATTTTCATTTATTGTGGTTAGCTGAAAAATTTTATCTGTAAAACCAATTCCTAGAAATAATGCTATATTTCCTCATTTTCTCAAAACTTCAGTTATTAACTAATAAGTAGTAAGGTTCCATAATATTTTTAACAATTAGTAACCATTAAGCCAAAATCTATTATACCTAAAAACCCTACTCCTTAATCTCAATAATCTGTAGGCAGAATACACGAAATTTAGTATAAGTAAAAATATTTTCAAAACAAGTATGAATTGGATTATTTTACAAGGGAAACAATGGTTTCAAAACCTATCAAGAACATTAACAAATCCACTTTTTTATATTGGAGATAATCATCTTTCTATAAGTGCTATTGTCAGACTAATTCTATTAGGCGTAGTCGTATTAATTATTTCCCGTACCATTGGAATAGGAATCAAAAGATTATTGCTAACTCGTATGGGTTTAGACCGAGGTAGTAAAGAAGCGATCGCCACAGTTATTATTTATATAATTGCAACTTTAGGAATTTTAATTGTTTTACAAAGAGCAGGTATAGACTTAAGAACTCTTACTGTTTTAGCTGGTGTTTTAGGAATAGGAATTGGTTTTGGACTGCAAAATCTTGCAAGTAATTTTATCAGTGGTTTAACCCTATTATTTGAACAGCCAATTAAAGTAGGAGATTTTATTGAGGTAGACAATTTATTAGGTACAGTAGAAAGTATCTCTATTCGATCTACAACTGTGCGTACTCTTGATGGTATATTTGTAATTGTACCTAACATTAAATTTGTTGAAAATAATATTATTAACTGGAGTTACAAAGATCCGAAAAGTCGTCTGCATATTCCGGTTGGAGTTGCTTATGGTACAGATCCGGTGTTAGTAACAGAAGCATTATTAGATGTTGCTAGAACTGAAAGAAATATATTAAAAAATCCTTCTCCTAAAGTATGGTTTAAAGGTTTTGGTGATAGTTCTTTAGATTTTGAGTTATTAGTTTGGATCGATCATCCTCAAGATATCGATCCAATTACAAGTTCTTTAAATTTTTTGATTGAGCATGAATTTAATCAGCGAGATATAGTTATCCCTTTTCCCCAGAGAGATTTATGGTTAAAAAATCCACAAGATTTAAGTTGGTTATTTAATAATATTAATACTATCAATACAAGTGAAAGTGAAGTGTTTTTGCCAGATGGTATTTCTTCGGAGCAGAAACAGAATAGTATTCAACCTAAAAGTAAAAAATCAACACCAGTATCTCTTAGTAATTTGACTTTACGCGATTTACTTAAGAGAGTAACTTATTTTGAAAGTTTTAGCGACTTAAAGCTCCGACAATTAATAGAATATGGCTATAGACAATTATTCCCTAAAGGACAAATTGTATGTCAAGAAAATGATGTGGGATATTCTTTTTATATTATTCTTTCCGGTGCTGTTGAAGTTATTTCTGAAAAAAATTGTAAGTATATCGCCACTCTCCACGAAGGAGAATTTTTTGGAGAAATGTCTTTATTGTTAGGTTCTCCTCGTACAGCTACAGTAAAGACTGTCGAAGATTCAATTTTATTTGTAATAGAGCAACACGATTTACAAAGGTTCTTAGAAGAATCTCCAAGTTTAGCTGTTGATATTTCCCAAAAACTTTATGAACGTAGAGAAGAATTACGAGAGTTAGGATTATTAGATTTGAGTTCTTCTGAAGATACTCCCTTGACTCGAATTAGAAATAGGATTCAAACTCTTTTTGGTATTTAGATGGAACAGGGAACAGGGAACAGGGAACAGGGAACAGGGAATAGGGAATAGGGAACAGGGAATAGGTAGGAGTAATTGATAATTTATGGATAATAATTGGTTTTATTTTTGATTTTTGGTGAAGTCTATTTCATATAACTTCCAGCCATTACTAGAATTTTATATCAATTATCAAAAGTGACTGGAGACTTAATATATAGATGTATAATCATAAGAAAATTCAATTTCAGGAATGGTAAAAATAGAAATTTATAAGTCAGTTTGAGTATTTTCGAGAATTGATAAAGGGAATAGGGAATAGGTAGGAGTAATTGATAATTTATTGATAATTTATGGATAATAATTGGTTTTATTTTTTATTTTTGGAGAAGTCTATTTCATAGAACTTCCACCCATTACTAGAATTTTATATCAATTATAAAAAGTAAATGGAAACTTAATATATAGATGTACAATCATCAGAAAAGTCAATGTTAGTAAGGGTGCATCTCAATGCAAGAAGAAAGCCAAAAATTTATTGATGCATAGGGAACAGGGAACACTTAACTGGGAACAGCAGATTTGGGAATAGGAAAAAAGTATTTTGGCAAATATGAGATGCACCCGTTAGTAATGGTAAAAATAGAAATTTATAAGTCAGTTTAAGAATATATTTTAAAGGCATTATCTCTCTACCTACTTTCGATAATTTGTATCACTTATAAAAACTTATAAATATAGCAGTCAGCATTACCATTAAGAAATTTTCAAAGTTGTAAATTTAGTCTATGCTGCAAATTTAACTTCTGATACAAATTCACTTTAAGAATGCCACAAATAGTTTCAAACTTTAAATATAAAATCATTGCCTAAAACGATTGTATTGTCAAAGTTTTTAGCTTATAAAATCTTACTTTTTACTTTTGATTTCCATGAAACGGTATGACTTCAGCTAGACCTTTTATTTTATTGTTTTATTGCTGCTTGTGCTTCCTGACGCAATCTATCAGCAATTCTAAATAGTTCTTGACCTGTATGTAGATAAGAATCATCGTAATTTAGAGTAAATAATTCTAAATCTTCTATTCCATCGCTAACTTGATTTAAACAATAATATAAATGAGCTGCTACTCCAGCAAAATTAGATGGGTTTGGCTGAGAATTAAATAAGTTATGAGCTTTTTTAAGTAGATTTCGAGAAGTTTCTAAATAATCCTGAAAAGATTCAAGTAATTCGTCGTCAAATGGATCTGCAGCTAAATCATCAATTTCACTTTTTAGAGGTTTTAGTATTTGAATTATAATTTTGTTAACTGGTTTGTAGACATTATTTATCCATTTTTGCAAATCTTCGTCAACATTTTGCCTTCTTTTATGATGCTTCTGGTAATCTTGACTAATATTTCTATATCTCTGATAATTCTGATTAAGTTGGCGATCGTAAGATTTCCTTCGTTGAGGATCGCCTAATACTTCATAAGCTTCATTAATACTAATAATACGTTCATGGTTTGCTACTTCTGTATTTGTATCTGGGTGAAATAATTTAACTAAACGACGATATGCTTGTCTAATTTCTCCCTGAGTTGCAGTGGGATTAACATCTAAGGTTTTATAATAGTTGGAAGTTACCATTGAGCCATTTCTATTTAATAACTACAATAATAAATATAGCGACTATCATTGACATCCTCTCCCGACATAATCTTTGATTGATCGGGAGATTCTCAAAACTCACGCCTTGGGTTTTCTGCTTCTCAAACTGCCATCTAGACAAATCTTACGACTTGTCCCCAACCCATCGCCTCCACAGACATTTTCCACTCTGTAGGGACGTTACACATAACGTCCCTATCCACTCCCCCACCTCTTAAAAAGAATTTTTCAGCAAACCCTAAGTATCTAACCTACCGTGGCCATAGTTGGTTCTGCTTCTTGAAACAATGGGGTACTTAAATAACGCTCCCCAAAACTAGGCTGAATCATCACAATTAACTTCCCATCATTCTCTGGACGCTTACCCACTTCGATCGCCGCACAAAGAGCAGCTCCCGTAGAAATACCAGATAAAATACCTTCTTCCTTCGCTATACGACGGCCAAAAGCGATCGCCTCACTATCAGGAACCTGAATTATCTCATCAATAATCTTCGTATCCAAAACATCTGGCACAAAACCAGCTCCTATTCCCTGAATTTTATGTGGCCCTGGTTTTCCACCAGACAATACCGGACTATTAGAAGGTTCAACAGCGATCGCTTGAAACTCAGGCTTTCTTGCCTTAATAGTCTCTGCCACCCCGGTAACTGTCCCACCAGTACCAACGCCAGCCACCAGAATATCCACCTTACCATCTGTATCTTCCCATATTTCTAGCGCCGTAGTCTTGCTATGAATTTCTGGATTAGCTGGATTCTGAAATTGCTGTAACATATAATATGTTTTAGGAGTTGAATCCACAAGTTCTTGTGCTTTGGAAATAGCACCTTTCATACCGTCACTACCTGGAGTTAACACTAACTCTGCTCCATAAGCGCGTAACATAGCACGACGCTCCATACTCATTGTTTCTGGCATGGTCAAAATTAACTTGTAACCCCTAGCAGCAGCTACCATTGCCAAAGCAATACCTGTATTTCCAGAAGTTGGTTCAACCAAAGTTGTTTTTCCTGGTCCAATTAAACCTTCGCGCTCCGCTACATTAATCATATTTACACCAATACGATCTTTAACTGAAGCAGCAGGGTTCATGCCTTCTAGCTTTACTACTATTTTGGCTAAACAACCTTCTGTTTGAGGAATACGATTTAATTGTACTAGGGGAGTACGGCCTACTAATTCTGTAATATTATGAGCAATACGCATGATATATTTATCACTAATCTTAAGGTTTAGGGTTCTACGAATAATACTTATTTGAAAAAGGAATATGACAAATAAGATCCTACAAGTCTTTCTCAAAAAGTCTTGTACTTTGCAGGAATTATTCAAATTGGTGTAACATGATAGAAAATTATTACTTAATCGTAAGTATTCAGACCTCAACCATAAGCTTAATTGCCTTTATAGTCCAAATCACTCTTGAGAGACTTAGGTATAATTTTTCGATAGAAACCCAATATCTAGTTATGATTGCTTTAGTTTAGAGAGAAATTATGTACTGATTTTGACCAATCAATACATCTTTGCTTTTTCTTTATCTTTCTAAGATGATCTATCTTGCCGTTGCTATTAAGTTAATTTTAAATACAATAAATAATATACTAAGTGCATAAGCAAAATTAATTACCTATTTTGTTCCTAAATTATCAATCACTTTTTTGAGATATTTAAGTAAGCTGTTCGGTGTCATTCTTTCTCAAAACTTTCTAATTTCTGGATTGAAATCTCTAATAAATCTCATAATCTCATCAATATTTATTTGGCTTTTTTAGTATATATTCCTATTGCTAAATATGTGTAATTAATTTTGCACAACTACTCATTAGTATAATTTTTTTATTAAAACCAATACATTAAATTATTCACACTTTTAAACCACTCTAATTAGATAAGATGCTTAAATTTTTCATCATACCAATTTTTAGGGTGTTAAGGTACAGTTTAATATTAACTTCTTTTCTCTCCCCCATATTCCCTAAGTTCCTAAAACTTTATACCTTATCAACAAAAAAAACCTAAATTTTAGAATTATCTGTAGCTGTGGTAATCCTAAATAAAATAAACTTCGTAGTTATGTATATGTAGTGATTTCTTGTAGAGAAAGGCAGGACTTAACTGGTCAAAAAAATACTACTAATTAACAGGTTTTCAGGAAACAGTGTTTAGCAACTACTTAAATTTTGAGAGCGAACATTATTACTTCTACACTACTACCATAAATTTTCAATAATCGAATAATAGCTAGGATAAACTTAAAATTATTTCTATTTCAGTTGTTCAACTTCTGAGTGTTAACTTCTACCAAATAGCATATTTAACTGTATATAACTTAAGCAAAAAAATTCAGTTACTAAGATCAATCTTTGGTTTGAATAATATATTGATCTAGGCAAAAATTTGCTTTCTGGGTTCGGCGTTCATAAGTCCTATTCCATTAATTTATCAAACTAATTGGGTCTAAAACCCGATCAAGATCGGCGAAATATTTTTGGAGACTTGATCAAATCCCCATTACAAAGATAACTTCTGACTTCTGACTTCTGACTTCTGACTTCCTTAAAGGGTGGCAAATACCACCCTAACTTTTTCAACTAACCACTAGAACTGGAACGTAGTTCTGATAGTACCAATAATTAACTCATCATTATCATCATCTTGGTTAGCATTTGTAATTACAGTCACACCAGGAGTAATTGAAATGTGATCTGTAACTTGATATTTATAGAATGCTTCAAGATGCCATGACATATCTGTTCGCAATCCTGAAGCTAACCCATTAGGAACTTCTAAATCATTCAAGTAAGGTTCCCGGCCTACAACAATACCACCTAAACTACCTTCCTTAAATAAATCAGGGAAAGCAATAGTAGTTCCATAAGTCCATATTTCAAAATCACCTAAGCCAATTAGCTTCCCATCAAGATACATACCAAACCCATTAATGGTTACCCAATCAGCAGCTCGCCAAGACATTTCTACACCATAAGCATTAGTAGAAACTGACTTAGCAATATTAACTGAACCTGGTCGGCGGTCATTAAGTCCAGCATTTAGACCATACACACTATTAGCAATACCAGTTCCCACAAATCCACTGTTTAAACTACCACTATCACCTAGACCTGTAGCTGCACCATCATCAAATCCAAAGTTTCCTGGTCCAAAATAGCCTTTGTTGTAGGTAAGTCCAATTTGGAAATTTCTGATGGGAGTAAACGTTAGTTGCGCCAGTGCAGCATAATCTCCATTAAACAGACCTGCTCCTTCACGAGGATTCTCACCTTCTGCTGCTAAGTAGCCAAAAGATACAGCAAACGGACTATAGGTACAAGCATATTGGTCTTTACAACCAAAATCATACTCAACTCCAAGTCCTTTACCCCCCCCTAAACGATAGATGGGGTTCCTTTGACCAAAAGAACTGAGAGAACCACTTCCTCCATCAAAGTCTTCCATGTAAGGATTAAGTGTAGGAACAAAGTCGTACCAACTTACCTTATTAGCAGCAATAGTTACCCTGATGTTATCTCTGACAGGGAACTTGTAGAAAAGCTTATCTAACTGAACCGTATCATCTGTGCGGTCAAGAATATTAAAAGTTTGCTGTCCTTCAGACTCAGCTATTTTCTGGTTAAATGCTTGAGCATTGCCTGCTTGTAACCTAGTAAATAATAAGTCTTCACCAGAAAAGCTAGTATTGAAATTCAGACGTACTCTATATTGAAATACCGTTTGGTCTTCGTCCTGGACATTATCACTGAACGCTCCAAATCGCCCTTCGTCTTCAAAGTTATCAACAAGGGCAAAAATTATCTCACCTCTAAGTTTAGTAGTTGTGGAAAATTGATTGGCCTCCAATTCAGCAGCACGAGCTTCTAGAGCATCAACACGACCCCGGAGAATTGCTAATTCAGCAGAAAATTCTTCCTGTAACCTTTGCAGAATTGCTAAGTCTTCTCTAGTTACTGTATCTGCTATGGCTGCTTGTAAAAGTTCTGTAATTCTATCTAGGCAAGCATTAACACCAGCAGCAAATTCAAAACGAGTCAAGGCACGGTTGCCTCTGTAAGTACCATCTGGATATCCAACAATACATCCATAACGCTCAACTAAGGACTGTAGTGCTTGAAATGCCCAATCTGTAGGTTGAACATCAGAAAGTTGGGATACAGAAGTAACTTGTCCCTTTCGCCTCCGACTTCTCGTAATATTACGAAGACCTGGTTGACGAAGATTGCGACCTTCTCTACCATAGCGGTTAATTTGTCGTATGGTAGTTGCTGGTGTATTAGCAACAGAATTAGCCGAATTGGTTCCAGTAACTTGAGCTAATAGTTCAGTTCCCTGTGTATCTATTATATTTGTTGATAAATTTTCAGTTGTTGCAGCTTGAGGCTGAATAACTGTATTAGTTGGTTGACTGTCAATCGCCACAGCAGTTGAGGATGCAACAAGAGTTGCTCCTAAGACTGCTGGGCTAAATAGTAGACAATTCCAGAATATTTTTGACATTTTCCCCTCATCCTCACACCAATATTGCTTTATAAAGTTTTTGACATCCTCCCCGACCTAAAGGTACGGGGCTTCCTACCGAGCCGTAGCTCCTCGGTGAGTTGACCTTTCATTGGCTGCTGCACCCACCCCTCTTACTACCCTCCCAGGAGGGGATGGGGGTGGGTTACGCTTGCCTCCACGTCCGTTTTTTGTCTCAGAATGCCCTCCCGCGACTTATGAAGAATTCTTATAGACCCTTATCTGTGCCTTCAAGTTTAAGCTGCTCATTGAAAGATAAGCTTCCCTTGTTCAGCTCTCAACTGAAGGAGTTTCGACAAAGGTCTTCTTTTATACAGTATTTATGAGACTTGGCGGGTACATAACCAAGAATCTGTATAGCATCACCAGTTAAAGTAATGGCTGTTCCAGGTATTGTCTTGCTGATAAGAACAAGACGCCTAGTTTTGACATACTCCCGACGTTGCCCTTACGGGACAACGCGGGATTCTGAGCGTCTGGGAAACCCTGACCGCTGCGCATGACAGAGGTGATGTCCTCCCCCTGTTTTGACTTTTACAATAACAAAATGCTCCTAGCTTGTGTCTTGGGCAACATTCCTTTAGCTTATGAAGGTATCCGAATCCAGACCTAGGCTTTCATCCCGACGCTCCCCCTCCCCCCTATGCACGGGGGGTTAGGGGGGATGGAGAGCGCGGGACTTCCCGCCAGGAAAGTTAAATTTGTGGGTTACAAAACCTACTCCAATTTTTGATCGGAGTCCAGATATATCTTTCTAGAATCAGGTTGGCTTCCAGCAATATTAAAATAATTCCCACCCTAGAACAAATTTTGATATTTGTTCGACTTTTTTATAGCACAAACAGAATCTTTTATGACCTTTACTACAAATTTTTTAGATTTTTTACATTAAGATTTTAGCTATACCACTCAACTAAAGTTACTCAAAGGTCTGAAAGTCTAGTCAAACGCGAGTGGATCAAGCACCACATAGTTAAACCGCAAACCCTTTATCCTTGGTCAAAGAGAGCAGGAATTACTTTTGAATAATATTCCAAGCTGATCGCTATAAAAGCAACAGCCTGTCCATATAAATAAGTTAAGTAGATGATTGACAGACTATCACAATTTTTTTGTATCAACAACCTTTTTTCAAAATTTTTAAGACCTTGATGTGGAGAGCTAGGGAATAGGGGAGTGGGTAGGGACGTTGCATAACAAAAACGTCCGTACGGGAGTAATTTTTATGCCCAATTCTTACCCAAAATGCTAAACTTTCTGAGAGTTTTCAACTGAAAACGAAGCATTTTTTAAGGGCTTAAAAATGTTGAAGTCCTTATCTGTAAATGCTTTAATATTTAATCAGCAATCCCTACTTAATTCCTTAAAAAAATGTAATATACTTTTTCTCCTCAAAAAGCCTCTCCAAAACTCAAGCATAACGAGTCTATTTTGTCAAGTGATTTGTTAAAAAAGATGCGTCTCAAGTATAGCTCTAAAAGGGAGATATAATTATCCATTATCCATTAATGAATATGTCCTAGTATCGAGTATACTTGCTTTTGTTCAAATAGTTCCAAGAAATGGCTGTTAATTTTATTCTGGGCTGCTTCAGAACGCATAATTCCGAGAGCAACTTCTACAGGTAAGCCTTGTTTATATGGGCGATCGCCAGCCGTTAAAGCATCGTATATATCTGCGATAACTATTATCTGAGTTTGAATAGAAATTTCATTTTCCTTTAGTCCCCTAGGATAACCACTACCGTCCAACTTCTCATGGTGTCCATAAGCAATTTCTGGTATCTTCTGTAGATTTTTTGTCCAGGGAATCTGCTTTAAAAATTTGTAAGAATCTGTTACATGAGCCTCAATTGCTTGTCGTTCTATAGGAGTCAAGTTGCCCCTAGGAACTGTAAGTTGAGCCATTTCATCTGGTGTAATCAAAGGTTTAATTTGACCATCTACATCTTTGTAGGTATAAAGTGATATTTCCTGTAGTTGCTTCAGTGGTTCTTCTGCTAGAACTGTAGGCTCGTTAGCTGTTAGTATTGTTTGCCAATAGTTGTTTAACTGACCAATTGCTGTTTCTAGTTCTAAATCTAAATTTTGAATTTTTTCGCACAAAGGACAATTTTCTTGAGTATGTAGTTGAGATATACCTGATAAATGTTCAAGTAAATATTTGTACTTAGTTTGAGCCGATTCCATTTCTAAAGTACGTTGGGCTACAGAAAATCTTTGTTGGATTAGCTCTAATTGTTCTTGATATAATTTTTTGCGTTTTGTTAAAATAGCCTCTGGCACACCTATTTTACCAAAATCATGTAACAGGGCTGCATAACGGATTTCTTTAATTTGCTGATTACTAAAATATATCGGCGATAATACTCCATTAGTAATCATATTTACTTCTTCACACAGTCCTACAGTTAATTTGGCTACTCGCTCTGAATGACCTGATGTGCAATGATCTCTTGCTTCTATCGCTTGTACTGATGCTTTGACAAAACCCTCAAATAAATTTTCTATATTTTCTTGTAGATAATTTCTCTCTATAGATATAGCAGCTTGAGAAGCTAGAGAAATTAATATTCTCTCTTCCCATTTTGAATATGGCTGAGTTAATTCTTTGGCATTTTCTTTTGTTAGTACAACATTAGATTCAACCTTACGATTAATTAGCTGAAGCACTCCAATAATTTCCTGATGTCGGTTTTGTATTGGTAAAATTAAGACTGAACAAGTACGATAACCTATTTTATTATCAAAACTTTTATCAAACTTATAGGGAGTATTATCAGGAAGATTGTAAACATCAAGTAAATTTAAAGTTTGACCAGTTAATGCAACATACCCAGTCAAACTTTCATCTGTCATAGCTAATCGTAGTTCCTGAAAAGCTAGTTCGGGAAAAGAATCATTTTGGGCTGCCTTAAACAGTAACTTCTTTTGTTTATTATCTACTTCATCTACTAAATAAATACTACCCGCATCACTACAAGTTATTTCCCGACTTTTGGATAATATCAAATTTAATAATTCACCCAAATTATGAGTGTCAGACAAAGCTACACCAATATCTAGTAGCTGCTCTATTAATAATTCTGTGGTTTCAGTAGGTTCTTGTAACCACTTAAGCATATTTATCTGGAGCATAGTTTAGGCTTAGTCAATAGCCTTGACCTTAAATTAACTTAGTTATTAATTAATATAGTAGTTTTTAATAGTTTTCGCAATGAAAGTATACTCAGAAAAAATTATTTTAAACTAAAGAATATTAACTTTCTGGATTTTAACTAATTAACTTTTCATTGGGAGCTGCTCAATAAATAATGAATCTATAGATATTCTTATAATTAGGGCTTGCTGAATAAATATATCAAGCTGATCAACTAAAGATTTGAGCGATTATCTGTGTGAAAAAACTGCCAGTTTTTTGCTCTCGTGAGCTACAAAAAGCAAGGATGAGGAGAAAATAAAACGGGAAGTTTTGAGAAATAATTGTTCCAATTAGATTCTTTAAATCCACCATTTCTACTGACTACTGACTACTGACTACTAGAAACAGCAAGAAGACTTTTTCAGCAAACCCTAATTAGAGGTTTAAAAAGTGTAAAAAAAAGTCATTAAATCAATATCAAAAACCAGGTATTTGTTTCTCACCTGAGTGGATAAATGCAGAAAATTAACAGTCAAACATTGCCCATTCCCTATTCTCTATTTATGGTACTCACTCATAACATTTTTTCAAAAAGTTCTAATAAAAAAAACAGATAAGAAAAAATACTTTTTAGTTATCTAACATTTGTGTCTAAAGCATTTTTCATTTAAGGAAAACAGCTTTCATAAGCGTAAAAATATATCTAAATGTATAGATAGTAAATCGGTGATGTGAGAGAATTTTTCATCAATAGTTAGGAAATCATCAAATTTATTCTACTCATCTAACAGTAATTGAAAAAAAGCTGATTTAATCAGAATAATTAGCCTATTTAAGAAGAGTTAATTCGTTCAAATAACTAAATTGAGTAATCTTTTCCCATTTTCCACCTCTACATTACTCAAACCTACCCAGAGCTAACTAACTTATTAATTTTTGAAACAACCCTCCCTTTCGGGGGATTTTATATTATACTTACCTATAAAAATATTATTAGCTAAGTAGTTTAAGAACTAAAAAAGGTTCTTTCATTAATAGATAATTACCTCTTCCTTTTAGGGAGAGGATTGACTAAAAGGAAAAAAAATAAATTTTTTCGCGCTTTAAAGGGGAGACTTTAAAGGGAAATCATTATTTTGATATGACCTAATCTAAAAAAGTTATTACCCAAAAATCAAGGTATAATTTTTGAGTCAAATAGGGATTAGAGATATCGGGAAATGGTGATACAGAAAAATACTAAGAACTTTTCCTTACTCCAATTTTAGTTATAATCTTTAAGTCAAACTTGGTTTCACGCCTAATCTTGATTCAGAAAATATTCTTGAGTTTCTCTCCTATAGCACCCTGAAAAAACCTTGCTATACCATTTATTCTATAATTACTATTACTACTACCTAAAATATTTCCCTGTAGATTTTTAAAGTTAGACTAACCTAAGCTAGATATTGTTTGAGCCATACTAAAATCTTTTTCTGTTAAGCCACCAGCATCATGGGTTGTTAATATAACTGTCACTTGATTGTAGGATACTTCCAAATCTGGATGATGTTGTGATGCTTCAGCAGGAGCTACTAATTTATTCACAAAAGCAATCGCTTCAACAAAATCTTTAAATATTTTTATACACTTAAGCTTGTTACCTTCTAATTTCCAATCTGATAGTTGAGTGGTACGTTGATTAATTTCTTCTACAGTTAGTAATTCAGTCATTGAACTATTCCTAAAATTGCTCAAAAAACTATCCGCTCTTATCTCGGATAGTGTTTTAGTAAATACCTAAGCACTAATTTTAGACAAGAGCGGTCTAGAGGATCACACTAATTGGAATCTGACTGCCGGGCGGAACCCTAGGTCAGCCTAATTAAGGTTAATTTTATAGTTCCTAGGGAGGAACAAAGACTAACTACTAGAGAGCAGCCCCGGCGCACAGCCGATATTTTCCAATCAGGTGACCCATGCGTTTACTACTATCTGGCATAGGCATCACCTCCTTTTTTCCCTAAGCGGTTTTTTTACTTTATTTACGTTTATTATATTAGCACAAAAATTTTAGAATGCAATTGTCTGGTTAATTTTTTTTGAAGCTATGCCAATGTTCAGTCCAGTTGTGTAAACAAGAGCCTGAAAGAGGCCGATGTTCTGAAACAGAAACCTAAATCGTGAGGTTTAGATTTCTTATGCTATTTCGAGCATAGCAGCGTCGGGAAATCTCAAGAATCAATAATTGTCCTCAAAACTTTACCGAAAAATTTTGGTATTAAGCCTCCCCTTGGATAGGGGATAATAAATAAAAATTTTCATGATTAGTCAATCCTATCCGTTTTCAAGGAGAGGTCATTTCAGTTATCAGTTATCAGTTATCAGTTATCAGTTATCAGTTATCAGTGAACCTCCGACTAAAATCAAAGACTTGAAATACTGAATTAAATATTTCTCTTGGTCGATTGGATATGGCGAGGAAACCTCGCCATCCCTCGACCGCTTTTTCATCCCCTATCCAAGGGGAGGCTTTAGACCTAATTTTTTGGTAATTATTAATTATTAATTATTAATTATTAATTTTTGAATCATACCTCCCTCTATGGATTTTTGACAAATCCTGTATGGATGGCTTTTTGGACAAAAAAAATAGCTCCTACACATTCATGTAGGAACTATTCATTAAAGGATAAGTATTAAACTTATTCTGTGATAAATTATGGTATATTACAGAGCATTACCACGAGGTAATACTTCTTCAGGGAAGATAAAGTTTTGATGTGGCTGATCTGCAGGAGACATCCAAGCTCGGATACCCTCGTTCAGCAAAATGTTTTTGGTATAAAATGTTTCAAACTCTGGGTCTTCTGCTGCCCGTAACTCTTGAGATACGAAGTCATAAGCTCGTAGGTTAAATGCTAAACCTATGATACCTATGGAACTCATCCACAATCCTGTTACTGGTACAAACAACATGAAGAAGTGTAACCAACGCTTGTTGGAAAATGCAATACCGAAGATTTGAGACCAGAAACGATTAGCTGTCACCATGGAATATGTTTCTTCGGATTGAGTAGGCTCAAATGCGCGGAAGGTATTTGCTGCCTCTCCATCTTGGAAAAGTGTATTTTCTACCGTAGCACCATGAATAGCACACAAAAGTGCACCACCCAATATTCCTGCTACACCCATCATGTGGAATGGGTTGAGTGTCCAGTTATGGAATCCTTGTAAAAATAGGATGAATCGGAAGATACCAGCAACACCGAAACTAGGTCCAAAGAACCAGCTTGATTGACCCAATGGGTACATTAAGAATACACTCACAAATACAGCAATTGGTCCTGTGAAGGCAATAGCGTTATAAGGACGTATTCCAACCAAACGGGCAATTTCAATCTGACGTAGGCAGAAACCAATGAGAGAAAATGCACCGTGTAAGGCAACGAATGACCAAAGGCCGCCGATTTGACACCAACGGGCAAAATCCCACTGAGCTTCTGGACCCCAGAGGAATAGTAGGGAATGTCCCATGCTATAAGCTGGACTGCTAACTGCAACAGTTAGAAAATTACAGCCTTCTAAGTAAGAACTGGCTAAACCATGAGTATACCAGGAAGTTACAAAGGTAGTACCAGTTAACCATCCTCCTATGGCCAGGAATGCACAAGGGAACAATAGTATACCTGACCAACCAACGAATACAAAGCGATCGCGTTTGAGCCAGTCATCAAGGACATCGAATGGTCCTCTTTGAGTTTGTGGGCGTCCGACTGCTGCAGTCATTACGGAATTCTCCAAATAATTATGATAACTACGGTTAATGTTTTTTCTCCACCATAATATAGTTATGACGTTCTGCTAAAGCAGAATATGAGAGCTTTTATCAAAATTGTTTAATTTTGTTACCGTGATTCTCATTATAAAGGTAATTTTCAATTGGGGCAACCAGAAAAATAAGTTTTTTCGGACATTATTTTGTTAGATTTTAGATTTTCAAGTAGCAATCTCAATGTCGCAATACAATCTCTCTTGGAAAAATAACTTCTATTTAAAGTACAACGGAACTGTAGCCAGGATAAATAATTGTACAATTCACTGAGTGGGTCATATTGGTGTAAAAACGTATATTCACAGGACTTACGCAGAAGCACCATATCTAGTAGGGGCGATTCACAAATAGCCCCTACAGGTGGTGTACAATTTGATATGCGTGCGTAAGTCCTGATTCAGAGCATTAACTTAATCAAGGAATTAAGATGTATTTTTCATCATAAAATTTATCTCAACGTTGGTTGAAGACCCGCGCTCTCCCGTAGGGGAGCTAGGGCCTGAAAACCAATCAATAAGAGTGGTTTTACAGATAAGCATGTTAAAATGCAAATGTTACTTAACCAAAAACCAAGGTTAAGACTACTATCACTTTTTAATCAAGTCGCCGAGGGGCACTCGGAGACTTAAAACGGACACGGAGGAAGCGTTAGACTGGTAAGCCAGCATTTTCCAGCGAGGTGTCAACCCTCCCTGAGTCGTTCAGTCAGCTTAGTCTGTTTGATTGGTGGATGGGAATCCCTTGCTGTCTCGCAGAGCAGCGTCGGGAGGATGTCAAGAAGTAGGTAAACAGTTTTTGAACCAATAAGCTCTATATGCAAGGTTGGAAATTTATCGTTATACTGCTTGCGGTTAAAATGGGATAAAATTGCCCTTCAAGCTCACTAAATTAAAAAATGTTCACTATTGACATCATTGTGAAGTACACCCCCGTGCCATTTTCAGTACAACGTAAGTCCGCTGAGGACGCTGAGGCTGTTTATCAACAAATTGTTGAGTCTATTCGTTCTGGAAACCCTCAACTTTTAGAACTTACTTGTGAGAAAATGCCAGAGAAAAAAATTGCTGTAGTAATCAGTGAAGTTTCTGGTGTTCAAATTTCCCAAAAATCTGGTGCTACTGCTACTGGTAGGCCACCAGGTTTTGTCGCTCTGACCCAATGAAGCCAAAGGATAAAACTATTAAAGTTACTAATCCAGCAATTTTAGTAGAGGATATTTGTTTTAATTGGCCTAACGGTAGCCAAGTATTACGCTCTTGTTCTCTAAAAGTACCCAAGGGAGAGTTTTGGATGCTCTTGGGTACTAATGGCAGTGGTAAATCAACTCTATTAAGATTATTAGCCCAACTTTTGTCTCCTCAGTCTGGAACAATTCATTTTGAAGGACAAATAGGGTTTGTTTTCCAAAATCCTGACCATCAACTTGTGATGCCTACAGTAGGAGCAGATGTCGCTTTTGGGTTAGTTGAGGAGAGATTGTCTCAACCTCAAATTCGTCATCGGGTAGAAGATGCTTTAAGTGCCGTAAATTTATTAGAATTACAACGGCGACCAATATATGCTTTGAGCGGGGGACAAAAACAAAGAATTGCTATTGCTGGTGCTATTGCCCGCAACTGCGATATTTTACTTTTGGATGAACCTACAGCTTTACTCGATCCAGATAGTCAATTAGATTTGGTGAGTCAAGTTCAAAGTTTGGTGAAAAAGCGAGGTATTACTGCTCTGTGGGTTACTCATCGCTTAAATGAGTTGGATTATTCTGATGGAGCATTTCTACTAGATAAAGGCCAAGTAGTAGACCAAGGCCATCCTGAACTTTTGAAACAACGTTTAATTAAAAATTCATATTGAATCATCCCCTCTAGACTAAGCCTTTAAGTTTAAACTTTAGGAAGTTAGAAATATAAGATGTGGATGATTTTGGGTAAATACAATTAATTAGGTAAGCCAAATTAATTGTATATTTTGATGGTCTGATAAAATAGCTAGAAAAAATTATTTTTACCAAAAAACGAGGTCTAAAGCCTCCCCTTTTAAGAGGATGAAAAAAATATTTAATTCAGTATTTCAAACCTCCGACTTCAATCGGAGGTTGACTGATAACTGATAACTGATAACTGAAATGACCACTGCTCTATATTTTTTATTCCCTACTTTCTACTTACCAATGTTCAATTAATTTTTAAAAGGTTGACAAACAGTTTTTGATTAGCTTATATATACTCATATAAGTTCACAAAAACTATATGAGTTATGTGAACCTTAGAAAAGCAGTAGAAATACTTGGCTTACATCCTAAATAAAAAAAACGGAAATAGGTCGATGAGGGCAAAATCAAAATCATCAAAAACGAAGGATGGCCAAGATTGTCTGACACAAAGTCCTACATAATGGGTGCAGCTAGAGCTTCCACTGTTTGCTACTGCCGAGTCTCATCAGCAAAACAAAGAGACCACCTCAATAGACTTGTTGAGTTCATGCAAAGCCAGTACCCAGGACCTGAAGTCATCAAAGACATCGGTAGGGGACTCAACTTTAAAAGAAAAGGTCTTAGAGCCATACTGGACAGAATCTTGCCAAGAGATCAGCTCCAAATTATTGTTGCCTGTAGGGACAGACTCACGAGATTTGGATTCGAGCTTATACAGTGTTTGGTCCAACAAAACGGTGGAGAAATCCTGGTTCTCAACCACACTCTACACTGCCCAGAATCATAAATCCACCCTTCTAGCCCCCCTCCCAGGAAGGGATGGGGGTGGGTCTGTGTCATCCATATTTTCTCCTGTAGAATCCACGGACTTAGAAAGTCCTTTTCAAAAATCAAAGAAGATTCGGATTTACCTCAACCGGGAACAAAGACAACTACTTAGACAATGGATAGGTGTTGCTAGATTTACCTATAACCGCACTGTTGAATATCTTCAGCAACCTGATACCAAAGCTAACTGGAAAGCAATTAAAGGAGAGATTTTAAGGAATCTTCCTGAATGGGCTAAACCTGTTCCTGATCAGATTAAATCTATTGCTGTTCGTGATGCTTGTAATTCAGTCAAAGAAGCAAAAATTAAATATTCTCAGACTGGCCAATTTCAACAAGTCAAGTTTAAATCTAGAAAGAATCCAATACAATCAAGCTATATTCCTAAATCAGCAGTTTCGGCCAAGGGTGTTTATTACACAAAGTTAGGAGAAATTAAATTTTCTGAATCACTACCAGAAGATTTTGGAGATTGTAGGCTAGTTGTGGAGCGAGGACAATGTTATCTTTGTTTGCCAGTGAAGAGCACAAAATATCCAGTTGAAAATCAAAACCGGATTGTGGCTTTAGATCCAGGCGTCAGAAACTTTTTAACGTTATTCTCTGAAAATAGTTTTGGTTGGATAGGTTCTGGTGATATCGGAAGAATCCAGCGACTCTGCTATCATTTGGATGATTTAATTTCCAGACTAACCAAAGCTAAATCTAAAACCAAACAACGTATGAAAAAAGCAGCTAATCGACTAAGGTTAAAAATTAGAAACCTAGTAGATGAATTGCACCACAAAACAGCTTTATTTTTAGTTAAAAACTTTGATGTAATTTTGCTTCCTACTTTTGAAGTATCTC
>NZ_JAAHHT010000076.1 GCF_010672085.1 Okeania sp. SIO3I5 | reverse complement strand
ATCGTCATTTCAGTTATCAGTTATCAGTTATCAGTGCCTCGCGAAATAAGGAGGCTTGAAATACAGAATCTTCTTTTTTTATCCTCTTAAAATTAGGAGGCGTAACTACCTACCTAAATTTTTCGGTCACAGTATTAAGATTTTGATCTTCCTATTTTTTCACAAATCATTTAGGATTGCTATAGATACGGTTAGAAGTTCTATAGAGTTAACTACATTAGGATTTTTTTAAGCGTTAAAATTTTCTCAGATTTTTTGAAATTATTGCCTGAAATTGCCAGGGATATTAATACTAGCAACCAGCTCCAAATATTCTCAATTATTCCTGGTGATCGACTACTCATGGTGCGACTTCTAAATGTGCTTTACAGTAGTTTTCAAGTTAATGAACCACATAAAAAAATGATAACTTGCTCTGGGACGTTTTGCTGACGCAAAGCTCCGCTAACGCTGCACGACATGTTTGCGCAGCATTCCGTCAGGAAAACGCATTTTTGTTATAGAACATCCCTACTTTGCGGTCTACTAATGTGGGGGCAAACGGCTATTTACAGCACTTTTCAAGTCAATAACCTCACGTCACAAGTAAAATTAAAGTTTATTTTTTGATTAGATTTATTTGTGATAGCGATCGCTCCTCAAGTTTAACCGATAAATTGGAATTTTAGTAGTGAAAAAAATTACAACTACGTCATTGCGACTTACACTCCTTGGAAGGAAGCAATCTCAGAGGTTTTAACTACATCAACATTTAGTTAAATAGGTGAAGTTTATTCGTGTCTACCTACTTAATTTTAACTGAAAACCTTTTAAAAAATAGAATGTTTATATCAATAAAAATTTTCATTTCCCCTCTCTGTAAGGATCAATCTCTGCTTTGATTTCTTCCTCTGTAATCTTCTGAATTTCCGGATCGGATTGTAACTCTTTAAATAGCTCTCGCAGTTCTTGAACTAAAACTGCTTTTGATTTTTGCTCTTTGAAGACAGGGTTTTGAGTCTTTGGCTGATTTTGAATATCAAGAACAAAGTTTAATACTTCCTGTTGTTTTTCTGGTAAAAGATTGAGCAAAACTTGATTAATGGCTTTGATAATAGAGGTGGTTGGTGTCATAGTGCGACTTCTAAATAAATATATTATAATTGTAGAACGTAGTAAAAAGGTTAATTATTTATGGTTTTTACTTGGCAACCTCAGCCTAAATTATTAGAACAGGAATTTCCCAGTCAACCAATACCACTATATGATGGTTCTGCTGAATTGATTGATGGAGAAAATACCATTCGAGGTGAAGCTTTGATTCAGATTTCTTGGTATCCATTTCCATATATTACTGTTGAATTTGTATATTACGGTAAAGGTCTTACTGATGATATTGAATTAAATTTAGATAATACAGAGCTGAAATTAATTAAGATAAATTTGGCACCTAGAATGAAAGTTATGTTGCCAAGAAAGTTAAGTTGTGGAAATGGAAAAAGAGAATGTTTTGGCTATTTAAAGGAGCCTTTTATACAAGGGAGAACAGATAATTTATCATCAGTTACTTTTCAGATAGCTAATTTTTTCCTGTTTAATGCTTCTAACGATGAGGAGTTTGTATATGATGAGGAAGGAAATGAAACAACAATAGAAAGAGAAAGTTGGTTACCAACCTGGTTTCACGGTCAATTTATCTTTGAGTATGGTGGTTGGCATATTGTTTTAGGAGCGTTATATTATTCTTTTGATTTTCAAGAAATATTGGAAGCTCAAGGAGGATATGGCATTGCTCATGTCTGTAGAATTAAACGCTCAGATGATAAAACTTTTGATTTAAACGAAGGCTATGAAATTATTAATGCTTTTATTTATTACATTTCTTTTGTTAGAGGAATTTGGATAGCACCTCTTAACGTTTTAGGGTTTGATGCAAAAGGAGATCAAATATTAGAGGAATGGCGCACTCCAACTATTAAAGCTGATTCATGGCAATCCCTTGATTATTCTTGGACTTGGGATGATAGTACAGAAAGTGTTGATGCTTTCCCTGGGTTTATGAAGAAGTGGCAAGATGAAACATGGCGAGAAGTAATTCAAAATTCTATTCAGTGGTATATAGAAAGTTATAAGCATACAAATGGATATAATACTTCTATTATTTTGGTACATTCTGCCTTAGAAAAACTAGCCTGGACACATTTAAACAGTAACAACTATATTAGTCCTGATGGGTTTAGAAAATTAACCTTTGACGACAAACTTAGATTATTAATTAAAACTCTTGATATCTCTCTAGTTCCACTTGATGAGAATTGGGAAATTACTAAACTAGCTAAGGCATATAATTGGTTAGGTATTGATAGTGTGAGTGTAATTGGGCAGGTGAGAAATTTACTGATTCATCCGAAAATAAATAAGACAGAAAACAAGATTAAATTAACAGAAGTAATGATGGAACAAGTTTTTGCCGTTGCTCATAATTACTTGTTAAAATGTTTACTAAAACTATTTGATTATCCTTATAAAGTAGATAACTTTTAAACCCATTCCTAACTACACCAACAACATTTGAAAATTCACTTTTTGATTACTAACAACTAACTTAAATTATGCTCAAAAAAACCAAACCAATAATTAGTCCAGTAGGGTGCGTTTTCGGCTAAGAACCGACATGAAACTTATAGCGAGCGCGACATGAAAATGCGCTAGCCGTAACACACCAAAATATATAGGATAGTCAAGTAGTCTAACGCCACCGAAATATATGGCGGTGCGTTACGGTTCGCTACAAATTTTGCTACAATTAATCTAAATTTTTACCTTTTGATTACTAACAATTAACTTAAATTACGCTTTGCTACAAATTTTGCTACAAATTTTGCTACAATTAATCTAAATTTTTACCTTTTGATTACTAACAATCAACTTAAATTATGTTCAAAAAAACTAAACCAATAATTAGCCTAATTCTCAGCTTATTTTCCCTAACTCCAACGATCGCTCCCACCTTAGCAGCACCACCCCGTACCCCAGACAAAGAAGAAAGCTGCGAAATTTTAATCATCGGTGGCGGTTTATCAGGAACAGCAACCGCCTACGAATCACTATTAGCAGGACGCACCGTTTGTATAACCGAAATCACCGACTGGTTCGGCGGTCAAATTTCCTCCCAAGGTACTTCCGGTCTCGACGAACTCGGAACTCAACGCCGTCTCCTATTTTATCCGCGCGGTTATTTAGAATTCCGGGAACGCATTGAGGAAAAATACGGTAGATTAAATCCCGGTAAATGTTGGGTAAGTCTCTCCTGTTTTATGCCTTACGATGGTCACGGTATCCTATCTCAAATGTTAGAGGATGCTGCAAAAAAAGGCGGAGGTACATTAAAATGGTTTCCCAATACCATTATCAAAGAATTAGATATATCTAATAATCAAATTAATAGAGCGATCGCTATCCAACATCAACCAGCAGCTAACACTCCACCCCTCAACACCGAACCCCTATCTCAAATTATCGAGGATGCCTACCGTTACCAAAACTCAGGGCGACTTAACAAAACCATAATTCAATTTGTACCCCAACCCTCCCCAGAAAAAACAGGTGGTGCTGACTGGTATGTTGTAGAAGCAACCGAAACCGGAGAAATTATTGCTCTAGCAGACGTTCCCTACCGTCTCGGTATCGATCCGCAAACCTACCTTGACCCCTCATCCCCCGTTGACACCAGAGATCCTTATTGTACTCAAGGTTTTACTTACACCTTCGCCATGGAGGCAACCGAAACACCTCAAACCAATGTCGAACCGCCATTTTATTCTCAGTACGCTCCCTACTATAGTTATGAATTATCCAGATTAGCTAATTTCAACCTCATATTCACCTATCGGCAAATTTGGTCAGTGAAACCAGACGCACCTCAACCAGGCAACCCCAGAAAACGAACGATTTTTCCCGGTGATATTTCCATGCAAAATTGGACTTGGGGTAATGACTACCGTCCTGGCAACCGCAACGACAATTTGATTTACAGTCGAAGACAATTAGAAGCTACAGGTCAACTACGACCGGGAGGTTGGATGGGTGGTTTGCGTACCGAAACTCTCCGTCGAGGAGAAGAAAATGCTCTGGGTTATTTTTATTGGTTAGTTGAGGGTACCACTGACTCCCGGTTAGGGGAAGGGGTGAAGAAAAAATATCCAAATCATCGTTTATTGACTGGGTTTGACGCGCCGATGGGAACAGCTCATGGGTTGTCGAAATATCCTTATATACGAGAGGGGAGACGTATTATTGGTCGTGTCGGGAAAACTCGTCCGAGGGGTTTTACTGTGGCAGAGATTGATCTTGCTAAAAAGAATTTTCGCCATAATTTTTATCTACAAAATTTACCGCCGGATAGGTTACATTATTTGTGGGGAGCTGTTTCTGCTTTTGTTCCCCCAGATGCACAAATTAATTCAATGAAAGAAATGCCGCAACGAGCAAGAGCAACTCTTTTTCCTGATAGTGTAGGAATTGGTCATTATGCTATAGATTTTCATCCTTGCATGACAAAAAGTCCGGCAGAAGCACCAGGTAATACTGAACGAGCAGGTATTAGGAGAGGTCAGGGTTCTGCCTATCCTTTTCAAATACCTTTACGAGCAATGATTCCCCAAAAAATTGATAATTTATTAGTTGCTGGAAAGAGTATTGCAACGAGTTATATTGCTGCTGCTGCCTATCGAGTTCATTCTTTTGAATGGTCTGCTGGTGCTGCTGCTGGTACAACAATTGACTTTGCTTTAGAAAGAGGGATTTTTCCTTATGAATTAATTGATGATATGCCTTCTAAGGAATGGGAATTAGAAATATTACAGGGTCGTTTGCAGGAAAAAGGGAATCCCACAGCTTTTCCTAAAACTTCTATTTTTAATAATTCTTGGGATAAATGGAAATAGAATTAGGGAAAAGGTAACAGGGAACAAGGTCTCTTTGATACTCAAAATTAGGAAATAAAGATAGTTTTTTCCTGCCATTAAATTTTTTTTATAATCTGTTGTTGAATTTTGATTTTTTTCAATGTACCTCATATAAATTCCTACTTAAAGTTTAGTGCCGAGATTTCAACTACAGTTCAGCAATTAATAATTACGCCTCCCTTTGAGGGAAAGTATTGAGGAGTAAACGAAAAAAATTTATTTTTTTTCCCTTAAAAGGGGGAGACTTTAAAGTTGAATTATTTAATTATTAATTATTCGGTAATTTCCACCCTGGTAAGATTTCTTCTACTTCTCAAAGATTCCCATCTTTAAGCACAATTTTTTCTTGCTGATAACGAGCAACTTTCATTGTCCGAGTGCGGGGGTCTACTAATATTTCCACAACAGTTCCTAACTCTAGAAATTCTTGTATTTTCTGACGTAATTTTGGTGATTTATCACTCTTAGATTTGACTTCAAAAATTAAGTCGGGAACTAACTTAACATAATCTTCTGTCGCACGGAGCAATTTTTCTGCACGAATAAATGAAGTATCTGGAGCGCGAACATATCCATCAGCATTACTTCAACTACAGGTAATTTCCACCCTGGTAAGATTTCTTCTACTTCTCAAAGATTCCCATCTTTAAGCACAATTTTTTCTTGCTGATAACGAGCAACTTCCATTGTCCGAGTGCGGGGGTCTACTAATATTTCCACAACAGTTCCTAACTCTAGAAATTCTTGTATTTTCTGACGTAATTTTGGTGATTTATCACTCTTAGATTTGACTTCAAAAATTAAGTCGGGAGCTAACTGTGCATAATCTTCCGTAGAGCGGGGTAATTTTTCTGCACGAATAAATGAAGTATCTGGAGCGCGAACATATCCATCAGCATTACTTCAACTACAGGTAATTTCCACCCTGGTAAGATTTCTTCTACTTCTCAAACATCTCCATCTTTCAGCACAATTTTCTCTTGCTGATAACGATAAACTTCCATTGTCCGAGTGCGGGGGTCTACTAATATTTCCACAACAGTTCCTAACCCTAGAAATTCTTGTATTTTCTGACGTAATTTTGGTGATTTATCACTCTTAGATTTGACTTCAAAAATTAAGTCGGGAACTAACTTAACATAATCTTCTGTCGCACGGAGCAATTTTTCTGCACGAATAAAAGAAGCATCTGGAGCGCGAACATCTTCATACTTCAAGCACAGGTAATTTCCATCCTGTTAACACTTATTCTACTTCTAAAACATCCCCATCTTTCAGTACAATTTTTTCTTGCTGATAACGATAAACTTCAATTATTTTTTCTTGACTAATTGGTTGAGTCATTTGTTGATTTTCCTACTAATTTTAATCAGTGTTTTGACATCTTAAACATATTTTTAGTGTGACACATAGTCCGTAGACTGATAATCCACAAAGTCTAAAAATATAAGGGTTATGGATAAGTCAAAAAGTAAGATTCTAACTGCCCTTGGCCGCTTGATTAAAAAACGTCGGATGAAATTAGGAATTTCTCAAGAAGAGCTTGGATTTCGCTCTAACTTAGATCGTACCTATATATCTGGACTAGAACGTGGTGTGAGAAATCCTTCTCTAACTGCTCTTGTTAGTTTAGCTGCGGGAATGGATATTACTGTATCTGAACTTCTCGATCATTTAGAGGTAGAAACTAATAATATAGAGTGAAAAATCAAGACTTAGTAGAAAATTTAAAATCTACATTTAGAAAAAACTCAACTCAATTAAAAGTATTTAATCTTTTATCAGATCAAGAATGGCATTGTCGTAGTTGTGAAGGTAAAAACGTAGCATCAGAACAATATGCGGGTGGAGGTGGTATTCAAGGATTACAAAGAGGTACAAAAAGTCGCCCTGGTTTGGAAATTAAAACGGAAAGAAAGTTCTGCAATACTTGTCAAAAACAAACAACATGGGATTGTTGGACAGGAAAAATTAAAGCAGCAAATGCTCCTACTAATATTCCCTCAGAATTAGTCGAGAAAATATTATCTGTCTATTCTTATGTAGATGTAATTGAACAAAGACAACGACCGCGACACGAAATTATTATTGACCATCGCTTTCCAATGGAAAGATGGGGAAATGTTGAAGAAACTCATAACTTAAATATGAGTGAAGCTGAGATTAAACAAAAGTTTCAATTGCTGAAAAAAGATAGTGCAGGTAATCATAATCTTTTAAAATCAAGAAGCTGTGAATTTTGTATTAAAACTGGTCAAAGGGGTACACCATTAGGCATTAAATTTTGGTATCAAGGTAATGAAAATTGGCCTCATAATATCCCTAAAGTTGGAAAAGATGCTGAGACTGGATGTATTGGATGTGGTTGGTATAATTTTGAGATTTGGCGAAATACTCTTAATCAAAAACTAACTGAGTTTAAAGAAGATAATTAACTACTATTTACTTTGATTTTCTAGGGCAATTTCATTTAAAAAAGGAATCAACCCATAACCTATACATTCTGCTAAACGAGGAGGTACAGCATTACCAATTTGCCACATAGCTTTTTTCATAGAACCCTCAAAAATAAAAGAGTCAGGAAAACTTTGTAATCTTGCCATTTCTCTTGCTGAAATTACCCGGTTAAGGTACGGATGAATATGAGTACCACCATGATTTTCTTTGATAGTCATGCTTGGTTTGCCCAAATATTGTCGCTTAAAAGCATCAGCATAAGTTTTATATAAAGAACCACCAGGAGGTACTTGAGCAAGTCTTTCCATATATTCTTGTGAATGTCGAGTCCACTGATGATTAATTTCTGGAATAGGAGTTAATTCTGGAAGGTCAGAAATTGCTGATTCAATTGGTTTATATTGGTGGGGTAATAGTTGAGGTTTTGGGTAAGGATTAATCTTACCAAATCTATTGGCAACAAAAAAAGTTCTAGGGCGAATTTGTGGTACTCCATAAGCAGCAGATTCTAAAATTGCTACAGATACATTAGAATAGCCAATATCAACAAATGCTTGACAAATTTTATCCTTGATTTCACCTTTTTTCATAGTAATAATTCCTGGCACATTTTCCATAACAATATACCAAGGACGAATTTCAGAAACTACTCTCACAAACTCTCGAAATAAATTATTTCTTGGGTCATCTGGATTTCTTTTTCCTGCTACTGAAAAACCCTGACATGGAGGACCTCCTACTACTAAATGTATTTCTGGTGAACCAATTTTTTTTAGCCATTCTGTAGAATCAAATTGTTTAATATCTCCACAAAAATTATGACATTGAGGAAAATTTTTTCTATGGGTTGCTGATGCTATAGGGTTTTCTTCAACACTCATTATTGGTTGAAATCCTGCTTGAACTAAACCTTGTGTCATTCCTCCAGCACCACAAAATAAATCGACAATTTTATAATCAGATTTCCATAGGGGTTGTTCTTCAATTTCAATGAATTTTTTATATGGATCGTTGTCGTTATTGTTTAGTTCATATTGGATTTTTTCATAACGACCTAGTTTAGCTTTTTTATGATAATTTTTATCCCTTTGATACTCAAAATTAGGAAATAAAGATAGTTGTGTTCCTTCCATTAAATTTTTTCTATAATCTGCTGTTTAATTTTTCGATTATACCTCATATAAATTCCTACTAAAATTTAATTCTTATTCAAACTCCGGCGTCCACACTTCAACTACAGATAATTTCCACCCTGGTAAAACTTCTTCTACTTCTAAAATATCCCCATCTTTCAGCACAATTTTCTCTTGCTGATAACGATAAACTTCCATTGTCCGAGTGCGGGGATCTACTAACACCCCGACAACAGTTCCTAAGTCTATAAATTCTTGTATTTTTTGACGTAATTTTGGTAATTTATCACTCTTAGATTTGACTTCAAAAATTAAGTCGGGAACTAACTCTGCATAATCTTCTGTAGAGCGGGGTAATTTTTCTGCACGAATAAAAGAAGCATCAGGAGCGCGAACATCTCCAGCAGCATTTGGTAAACGAAAACCTCCACTAGAACCAATCACTCTACCTAATTTTCTTGGTCTTACCCAGTTGCGTAACTGAGCTGCTATTTCTAGTGCTATTTCATCTGATTTTAAACCTGAAGGACTCATAACAATAATCTCTCCTGCTACTAATTCCATCCGATAATCTGGATAATCTGTTTGCAGCTTTTCTAAATCTTTAATTATTAAATTTGGCATAAAAATATTTCTTTTTTTTCAGAATTAATTCGCCTTACTTATGATGTTTTTTCTTCTTATTCAAACTCCGGTGTCCAAACTTCAACTACAGCTAATTTCCATCCTGGTAAGATTTCTTCTACTTCTAAAATATCCCCATCTTTCAGCACAATTTTCTCTTGCTGATAACGATCAACTTCCATTGTGCCACTGCTAGGATCTACTAACACCCCAACCACAGTTCCTAACTCCAAAAAATCTTGTATTTTTTGACGTAATTTTGGTAATTTATCACTCTTAGATTTGACTTCAAAAATTAAGTCGGGAACTAACTCTGCATAATCTTCTGTAGAGCGGGGTAATTTTTCTGCACGAATAAACGAAACATCTGGAGCGCGAATCTCTCCATCAGCATTTGGTAAACGAAAACCTCCACTAGAAGCAATCACTCTACCTAAATTTCTTGGTCTTACCCAATTGCGTAACTGAGCTACTATTGCTGCTACTATTTCACCTGATTCTAAACCCGAAGGACTCATAACAATAATCTCTCCTCCTGCTAATTCCATCCGATAATCTGGATAATCTGTTTGCAGCTTTTCTAAATCTTTAATTATTAAATTTGGCATAAAAATATTTCCTTTTTTTTCAGAATTAATTCGCCTTACTTATGATGTTTTTTCTTCTTATTCAAACTCCGGCGTCCACACTTCAACTACAGATAATTTCCACCCTGGTAAGATTTCTTCTACTTCTAAAACATCCCCATCTTTCAGCAGAATTTTCTCTTGCTGATAACGATAAACTTCCATTGTCCGAGTGCGGGGATCTACTAACACCCCAACCACAGTTCCTAACTCCAAAAAATCTTGTATTTTTTGACGTAATTTTGGTAATTTATCACTCTTAGATTTGACTTCAAAAATTAAGTCGGGAACTAACTCTGCATAATCTTCTGTAGAGCGGGGTAATTTTTCTGCACGAATAAAAGAAGCATCAGGAGCGCGAACATCTCCAGCAGCATTTGGTAAACGAAAACCTCCACTAGAACCAATCACTCTACCTAATTTTCTTGGTCTTACCCAGTTGCGTAACTGAGCTGCTATTTCTAGTGCTATTTCATCTGATTTTAAACCTGAAGGACTCATAACAATAATCTCTCCTCCTACTAATTCCATTTGATAATCTGGATAATCTACTTGCAACTTTTCTAAGTCTTTAATTGTTAAATTTGGCATAATTCTCATCAACCTTTTTTGTGTTTGTTTCTAAATTATTGAAATCCATCTCTAGAACCTAAATTTTTATATAAGCTTTGGCAATAGGGAAAACTTAAGTAGCTAGGAAAAATTAAATTTAAAATAATAAAATCAATTATCGCACTCTTATTCATCAATTATCAAACACGATTGGGTCTAAAACCCCGTTAATATCGGCGAAATATTTTTGGAGCTGGGCTCAAATCCCCGTTACAAAAATAACTTCTGTAGGGGCGAGCAAGCGAATCGCCCCTACTGACTTCTAACTTCATTAATTCCCCCTACTTTTTACTCCTTATTTTCTGGAGAAGTCTATTAATTAAACCAACTGAATCTAATAGCAAAAACCTCAGACTTAATACCTACTACCTAATACCTAAATCTACCTTTTTTTCTGATTTAATGCCAAAGATAATTTCCGAAAACTATCTCCTCTTTCTTCAAAATTTTGATACTGATCAAAACTCGCACAAGCAGGAGATAATAACACAACTTTAGCATCATATCTTTTCGATAATGCTGCACCTCTAATTACTGCGCGTTCCATATTTTCTACTATTTCATAATTACGAAAATTAATTTTTTGTAATCTATACGCTAAAAACTCAGCAGCATCACCAATTAACAAAACAAAAACAACTTTTTCCTTAATTTGTCGCAACCAATCATTATCATTACCTTCTTTCGCTTGACCACCAGCAATTAACAATACAGGTGCTGATACAGCTTGTAAACCAACTGCCGCCGCATCATAATTTGTAGCTTTACTATCATTAATAAAATTCACACCATTCCAAGTACAAATATATTCCAAACGGTGGGGGACTCCAGGAAAATTTTTCACAGCTTCTGCGATCGCCTCTGTTTCTATCCCTGCTAATTTTGCCACTCCCACTGCCATCAATAAATTCTGTTGATTATGATTTCCCAACATTTGCAGAGACTTTACAGGAACTATTTTTTCCCCAAATCCTAGTACCCATCCATCTTCAATATAAATTCCTTTAGCTACATCTCCCACCAAATTAGCTTTTCCCTGAAGACTTGTCCAATAAGGATTCTGCCAAAGATTTGTTGCATTGTTACGGAGGTAATCGTCATCACCATTGAGAATTTGTATTTGAGAGCGATTTAGTAAACCAGCTTTAATGTTAAAATAATTTTCCAGACTGTAGTGACGACTGAGATGATCGGGAGTAAAAGTAGTCCAGACTGCAATTTGTGGACTCAGAGTATTGGCAGACTCAATTTGATAACTGCTGATTTCTGCTATGACCCAATCTGGGGGAGTTTCGGATAAAGCTAATTCACAAGCAGCATATCCGATATTACCACAGGCAGGAGCATACAATCCGGCTGTCTTAAAAATGGCAGCAGTTAAAGCAGTGGTGGTGGTTTTGCCATTGGTACCGGTAATACCCACCCAGGAGCAAGACTTGAGATATCGCCATGCTAACTCCATTTCCCCTATTGTTTCAATTCCACTTTCTCGACACCGTTGCAATGCAGGTATATCCCAGGGGACACCAGGACTAACAACGACTAAATCTAAAGAGGTTTCTGGAGCAAATGAATAATCCAACTTAACACTAATACCCTCTTGAGTTAACTGCTGTTTTTGTTTCTCAAGGGAGTCGGAAGTTTTGCGATCGCTCAATTCAACTTCCCAACCATTTTTTTTCAGTAGTCGCGCTGCAGCAACACCTGATTTTCCTAAACCAATAATATGAGCTTTTGACATAATAAATTCCGGTAGAAGAACTAATTCCCAGGTTTCATTATTTTGATTTTACAGGAGAGTGGGAGAATCCTACTTCAGAAGTTAGAATTCAATAAGGTCTTTGGTTGAAAAAAGTACCAGCTTTTCCTTCCCAAAAATCTCACACATATTAGCACATATTAGACATCTCCAGAAAATAGGGAAGAGGGAACAGGGAACAGGGAACAGGGAACAGGGAAGAATAATTGATAATTTATGGATAAGAATTGATTTTAGTTTTGATTTTTGGAGATGTCTATTAGTTTGCTTAGACAAGAGCAGAAAAATCTTTTTGGGAATTTCTTGCTCATTCCCCTCCCCACACTTCCCACACTCTACTTTTTTTCAGTAAACCCTGATTATTATTAAATTATAGTTGGGTTGAGCTTGCGAAACCAAACAACCGGCAGATATCTATAGATTTTCCAACCAACTTGGGTAATCTGCTAGATGATTAAAATCAAAAAGTGCCTTAACTAAATTTTCTAAATCTTCACGCTAATAAATTAGAAATTTGGGCGTTGGTGATGCGTGGCTATGATTTTTCTGAAATAGGGATTGTCTAATTTAAAATGCTTTTAAATTTTACCGAAACAATTAAACAATTAAACAATTAAATAATTAGATAATTCAGGTTTAAAGCCTCCCCTTTCAAGGGGAAGAAAATAAATTTTTTCCTTTTAGTCAATCCTCTCCCTAAAAGGGAGAGGTAATTATCCATTATCCATTATCCATTATCCATTATTGAAGCTCTTTAGATTTCATAGCTTGATTCACCAACACCGAAATTTGATTACTAATATCTTGATCGACCTCTCCAAAACGTTTATCAACTAACAAAATTATGACTTCTGTTTTACTTTCAGCTCTACCTTTTTCTCTCGTATAATTTATTTTCCCTCTCTCATCTTGCAACATCATTGCTCGTCGATCAAATTCGTCTAATTCTTCCCTACTGAAATTAGCTTGATTAGCAATATTTAGAGCCAGTTCAAGTTCTGGCACTTCCCCTAAAGATTCTGGAATTATATCCAATCTGGCAGTTTCTTTCAAAAAATAAATCCACTTATCAGTTAAGCTTTCTCATTCCTCTAATTTTTTCTGAAATTTCGGCAATTCTAAAAATATTAGTTTGAGTTCTGCACGTTTATAGATAAAATCTTTTTTTTCTTCTTTAAACACAAATTTATTAACTGCGTCTTGAGTTTCATTAAACATATTAAAATCAGTAATTGTCACAGCTATAGTAATCCTAATTTTATTTCTGTATAAAAATATTACCGCTTTTTGGAAATAGGGAATAGGCAATGGGCAATGGATAAGAGTTTCGGAGTTTATTTCTAGTTTTTGAATTGTTACGACCTATTTAGGATTGCCATATTAAAAAAAAATGTATGGAAATACATTTTTTCTCCCGAAAAAGTATAACTCAGGCTTATCCATAACTTCTCTATTTTGTCAAATTTTATATTAAGTTAGGATGTGGTTCAATAATTAATAATTAGGGTTTGCTAAAAAAGTCTTTTTTAAGGAGTGGTGGACTAAGGAAGCAGAGGAGTAGGGGGAGTAATTTTTTTGCCCAACTCTTGCCGAAAATGCTAAGTTAACTGAAGCGTTTTCAATTCAAACACCGTAAGGATTCAGATATCTCAAACCTAGTTATAGAGAGACTTCTGAAAACGACTGGCTCAGAAATTTAACAGCCTCATTCTCAATAACCACGAAAATCAAGGCTTGTAGCAATCTCTAATTGAGAATAGGATGGGGGAAGAAATTGCTGAAAATACTTATCTATCAAGATTTATAGGCTTTTCCATAGCACCTGAATCCTTACCAAACACCAGATACTTTATTTTGACCGTAAAAACCATTAAACGTTTATATGTCAATGTTTTTAGATTTAATAAGCAAGCCCTAATTAGAGATAGTTTTCATTATCAATTATCAATTATCCATTATCCATTATTTAACTATTTGACCAAAGTCTGCCAATACCCTAGCATTATTCCGAAGTATGCCCAATAAATTCAACCGATTTTGTTTGATTTTCGGATCGGGGTCCATTACCAATACACTTTCAGGCCCATCAAAGAAATTACTGACTGTGGGAGCTATTTTCGCCAAAGCATCTACTAACTGTTGATAATTCCTGGTTTTTTGAGATATTTCTGTTTGAGGAACTAACTCAACCAAAGCATTATAAAAAGTTAATTCCGATTCACTTTTAAACAGTTTTGAATCTACAACTTTTTCAGGTGTAATTTGTATTTTATCCAACTCACCTTGAGCAGCTAAACGAGTTGAACGATTCACAGTTTCATAGATTTTATCAAGCATACCATTTTGCCGAATATTTTGTAAGAAAACTGCCCGATTACGCACATCTAATAAATCTTTTAATCCCCTTTCCTTATATTCAGAATCATTATCGCCCAAAACCGCATTTACAAAATCATAATCAATATTTTTTTCCTCTTGCAAAATAGTTCTAATTCGCTGCCAGAAAAAATCATATAACTGTGCTAATAACTCTGAATTTGCTTCCGAATAAATTTCCACAAAATCTTCTGAAATTTGTTCTAATAACTGATGTAAATTTAACGGTAAATTAGCAGACCAAGTAATATTAACCACAGCATTTGCCGCCCGACGTAAAGCAAAAGGATCGGCAGAACCTGTAGGTAACATTCCTAATCCAAAAATACTCACCAAAGTATCAAGTTTATCTGCCAAACCTACAATTTGACCGCTAATAGTTTCCGGTAAAATATCTCCTGCACCTCTAGGCAAATAATGTTCAAAAATTGCAGTTGCTACTGCTTCAGTTTCTCCACAAGCACGGGCATATTTTTCTCCCATTACTCCCTGCAATTCTGGAAATTCATAAACCATTTGAGTTACTAAATCAGCTTTGCAAAGAAGAGCCGCTCTTTCTATATTTTTAGATTCTGCTTGATTGACTTGTAACTGTTCAGCAATTAATTTAGCTATATTAACAATCCGTTTTACTTTTTCTCCCATTGAGCCTAATTTTGCTTGGAAAGTAACTTTTTCTAATTCCGGTAAATAACTTTCTAATGGTTTAGCTAAATCTGCTTTATAGAAAAATTGTCCGTCAGCTAATCTCGCTTTAATTACTCTCTCATTTCCTTTAGCAATAATTTCTGATTTTTCTGGGTCGCCATTAGAAATGGTAATAAAATATGGCAATAACTCTATTTCTTTAGCAGTTTTTGGAGATTTTAAAACCGGAAAATAACGTTGATGCGTCACCATGACTGTTGTTGTAACTTCCGCAGGTAAAATTAAAAATTCTTCGTCAAACTTTCCAACTACTGCTGTCGGTAATTCTACTAAATTTGTAACTTCTGCTAATAATTCAGCGGGAATTTCTGCCTTTCCTTTAACTTTTTTTGCTGCTGCTTGTATTTGTTGTTCAATCTGGCTTTTTCTTTGTTGAGAATCTACTTCAATGTAAGCTTTTCTCAACTCTTCCAGATAATCTTTAGCTTGGGAAATTTCTATTAGTTTAGGATGTAAAACTCGATGACCATAAGAGAAGCGAGCGCTCGTAATTTTCTCCGAACCATTCTCTAAATTTATCGGCAATATTTCATCATCCAATAATGCTACTAACCATCTAATCGGGCGTGGAAATTTAATATCTCCATCTGCCCAACGCATAAATCTTTTACCTTCTAATTTATCAATCCATCCAGGTATTAATTCTGTCAGAATTTCTGTTGTTTGTTTACCCTGAATTTTTTTATTTACGAAGACAAAATCACCCTTTTCCGTAGGGCGTATTTCTAAGTCATTAATTTCGACTCCTTGTTTTTTAGTAAATCCTTCTGCTGCTTTAGTAGGTTTGCCATCTTTAAAAGCTGCCTTTGCCGGAGGTCCTTTAATTTCTTCTTCTCGGTCTGGTTGTTTAATTGGTAAACCATCAATGACCGCTGCTAAACGTCTTGGTGTGGCATATACATTAACTGCATCATTTGTCAAGTATGCTTCTGTCAGGGTCGTGGGGATAAGTTTTTGCCACTGTTGTATAGCTTCAGAAACAAAAGTTGCAGGTAATTCTTCTGTACCAATTTCTAATAAAAATGTCGCCATCGTAAAATATTGAGATATTTGGATATTATCGACTAATTACAACAGTTTAGCAGAAAGTAAATTACAAGTCCTCTCATCTAACTTTTCAATTTTTCAATATTTTTGTAAGCATTCAGCACATCGCTTATCAGCTATCAGCTTTATTACCTTTGTAGTGGCACGTCAAGGTTTAAATGTTACTTTATAAAAATAGTAGGATGCTGATTTTTCCAAGCTTTTAATTAAAAATCTAATACACTATTTTAAGCGTGACACGCCAGTAGTAGAAGTTAAACGAATGCTTGCTTCAATTTCAACTTTACCCTTAAGGGCGGAGTCTTAGAAAAAGCTAAGAGCTAACAGTTAATAACTGAATGCTTACCGAATAATTAATAATTAAATAATTCACCTTTAAAGCCTTCCCAATAAAGGGGAAGAAAGTAATTTTTTTCCTTTTAGTCAATCCTCTCCCTAAAAAGGCAGGGCTATTTCATTCTATGAAAAAGTGTTACTCCAGAAATGAGCAAAAGCTACTCTAACCTTGATATTTTCGTGACTAACCTTAGAGAACGAAATAGCCCTGCTAAAAATAAGAGGTAATTATCAATTATCCATTATCCATTATCCATTATCCATTTTTAATAAATATTCTTTCTTTTTGAGAAAAACATTGCATACAATTTAAGCACTAACAGAGATTAATATTTGCTATTTTTGATACTATAATTTAGTATTAACCAGAAGTTTATTAGTATGCTATCTTAGTTAGATAGATACACTAATAATTAGATATTTCTATACCCAAGAAATAAACTATTTATTAATTAACGAGGAAAATACCTAAAAACAAAAATGTAGCTACTAAACTGAGAATAAGTGTTATAGCGGAACTAATTGAAATAATTGAAACACTAAAGTATACTCATTAATAACGTTGACAAAGAAAAATTAAAATATGTCAAATTCCCAACTGTTAAGTAGCAAACTAAAAATAGTAAGATTTTAATTAAAAAATCGGTCAAAATCTTTGGTTGTGACTCTAGATCGGAAAAAATCTATATTTCCTTAACATTTTTTAATCTGAAACAAGTAAAATCCTAACCTGCCAACAAAATAACTCAGAAAAAAATATGTTGAGTAAATTTAAATATCTTACTACTCTTGAGCCCTCTCTTAATTTATTCTCAGACAAATGCTACTAACAATAAATCTAACTTCTAAGTGTTCTCAATTACCTTAAAATTTAGTACGCTAAAATACAATGTAACTATATTACCTCAGTTGAGCTTCAGGTAAAAGGCCATCAAACTTAAATTAGCCCCTCATATTAAATTCAATTTTTTGAGAGAGAATCAATTTAAGTAGGTTAAACTCAAAAACCTGGGCAACTCAAAAAAAACTATAGAAACTTGCGCTTTGCGCAAACTATCTATTAGAAGTAGATCCCTCCTGTCCCCCAAGCACTCTAGCTTACTAACTTACTAAAAGTCACACCTATGACTACATTCAATATGTACATGGCTGCTGCCACTAAAACTCAAAACCTAAATCTTTGTAATCCTAGAGATGTTGCTAGCTTAAGAACAGCAGCGATCGCCTCTTCTGGGTTAACAATGGCTTATAAAACCGGACAACAGTCTTACCAGGTACTCAAAAATATTGACTTGACAGTACAGAAGGGTGATGTCCAACTATTGATGGGGCCGTCTGGTTCTGGTAAAACTACCTTGCTTTCAATCTTAGCAGGATTGTTAACACCAACATCTGGCAGAGTGTGTCTCTTGGGACAAGAAATTACAAAAATGTCTAGAAGTCAATTAGCGAAATTTAGACTTCAGAATATAGGCTTTATATTTCAGGGATTTAACTTGTTCCCAGCATTAACAGCAGCAGAAAATATAGAAGTATCTCTGAATATGAAGGGTATCAAAGGTAAAGCAGCAAAACATGAAGCTCAGGTGCTTTTGGAACAAGTAGGGTTAGCTCCTCAAGCCAAACTACATCCACGGGATTTATCTGGTGGCCAAAAACAGAGAGTAGCGATCGCCCGTGCCCTGTCTGGAAACCCTAGAATAGTTATGGCCGATGAACCAACGGCTGCTTTAGATTCTCATAGTGGCCATACAGTGATTGAGTTACTACGTCGGCTAGCAAAAGAGGGTGGCTGTACTGTGCTAATGGTGACTCACGATCCTAGAATAGTTAGTTCTGCCGATAGAGTAGTTTATCTTGAAGATGGGATTATACAGGAAAATAAACTTTTATCAGACAATATCCTATAAATTTTTTCATATATTCATCTTCAAATTTATCATTCCCACAATCTTCTAGCTCTTAACCAGGGAATTAATTTTTTGACCTCAACTTAAACTTAGATTGAAAAACTTTATTCCCCTGCCAAAATATTCTTGAAAATAAGTGAAATTAGAACTTGAACTAGATCGATCTAGTTTAGTCAGCTATTACAGTATTAGAGCTAGGAGAAAATCTATCTAAATTAATTACAGGATAATTTACCCAAAAAGTTTCCTGTTTTTTTTCTAACTTAACTCTTCTTTCAATGGAAATAATAGAAAGACCAGAAAGTTTCGGGTTGGAAGTCCTATCAATTATAACTTTATCTAAGTTAACTTCTGTACCAAAAGTTACATTCCAATTTATTTATAGGATTATAGAGAGGATAGTATGAGTGTCAGAATTATTCGTTGATTTGGATAAAGCATCAAAATATTAATAGTATTAGTTAGATGAGAACCAGCCCGATAATTTTAACGTGCTTCTTACACACCAAGTGTAACTGCTTATTTCCCCAAGAGGTATTAAAAAAATATAAAAAATCCTTGTCACCCTCCAAAACCACTAAAGATTCCTGATTGAATCAAGTATTGAGTAGGAGCATAAAATAAATTCTATAGTAGTGATCGAAGGTATATTCAGGATTTATCAAATAAATTGGTATAGAATAGTTGGGGATTTTAGGGAATAGCTGAACTGAGAATAGAGAATGAGGGAAAATAAGGAAAATTTTTTCTGCTTCTGCTTGTTAAGCAAATCAAGGAGTTATAGTGAAATTTTTACGGTTTTTTCTTGTAATTTCTACTGTGATTATATATTTATTAACGATATACCCATTAGTTACAAAAGGCATTAATTGGCCGGCTGTATATTTTAGTGACATACTTCATCTTGATTGGAGAAGTCAGTTTAACAGCGACTTTTTAATTCATCTTTTCTTACTTGCAACCTGGATTTCTTGGCGAGAAGGATTTACTGTTAAAGGTTTTATATTTGGTTTTTTGAGTATTTTTATGGGAGGGATGTTTGGTTTTCCATATTTACTTTATGCAACTTATAAAGCAAAAGGAGAACCTAAAGAGATTCTTCTTGGAGTCCATGGGAATAAAGCCTAACTTGGCAATCAAGGTAGACCACTTGCCATCTAGCTTTTTCGGTTTTGTTTTTTCTAAGAGGATACAGGTGGAGTTAGCTCCTCAAGCCAAACTACATCCACGGGATTTATCTAGTGGCGAAAAACAGAGAGTAGCGATCGCTCGTGCCCTGTCTGGAAACCTTAGGATAGTTATGGCCGATGAACCAAAAGCAGCTTTAGATTCTCATAGTGGCCATACAGTTATTGAGTTACTACGTCGGCTAGCTAAAGAAGGTGATTGTACTGTGTTAATGGTAACTCACGATCTGAGAATAGTTAGTTCTGCTTCTAGCAAGATGTACCAAATTTCAAAGGATACAATTTTTATTTAGTGACAATAAATTGACCCTGGGTGAAAATAGTGTCTTGGCGTCAGTCCTGAATATATAATAAGTAGTTATTTATAATAAATAGCGTTGAGGAACTTCACAAATGAAACAATCTTTAAAAGAGCTACTGACAAAGATTTTTGGGGTAGTAAAAGGATTTCCGACTAGGATGACAGATGAGAGCAATATTCGGGTCTTACTGAAGAACCTTTACCCTTTATCTACCGACAAAGAGCTGATTCGCTTAGGTCCAAAGACTGATGGTGGCTACTTAGTTCCAAATGATTTAGAGGGAATTCAGGCATGTTTCTCGCCTGGGGTTAGCTTTGTATCTGGATTTGAAAAAGATTGTGCTGAGTTAGGTATGAAGGTCTTTCTCGCCGATCAATCTGTAGATCGGCCAGCCGATGAACATAAATTGTTCAACTTTACAAAAAAATATGTCGGCGCCATATCAAACGATCATTTTATGACCCTTGACGAGTGGGTAGCTTCATCACTGACGGAAACAAACTCTGATTTACTATTACAGATTGACATTGAAGGGTATGAGTATGAAGTATTTCTTTCTACATCTGAAAATCTCATGCAGAGATTTAGAATAATTGTCGCAGAGTTTCATAGTCTCGATCAGCTTTGGAATGGACCATTTTTCAACTTAGCCAGAAGTACATTTAACAAGATTTTGCAGACTCACAAATGCATACATATTCATCCAAACAACTGTCATAGCCCTCTACAAAAAAAAGGGATTAATATTCCCAGAACAATGGAGTTTACCTTTCTAAGAATTGACCGCATTGAGCATTCTTCATATCAAAATAAGTTCCCTAATTCTCTAGATTACGACAATACAGCTAATCCCTCTTTGGTTTTGCCGAAATGTTGGTACAGTGAAGAATAGTCAGCATGGGTGCACAATTTACTATCAACCTATTTAAACTTAATGGCTAATAGAGCGCTGCACTGAAACCTACATTTCCCACTTCAAAATGTAGTGTAAAGGGCAAGTAGTCAATAGAGAATGATGCTAGCTAATTTAGAGTTGGCTGAAAAACTTTCTTCGTGAGGGTAGGAATCAGGATTCAGGAGTCAGGAGAAATGGGAATTTATAGAGGAGGTAGTCGGAAAAATTATCCCCTGATTTTTCTGTCCTTGTCTGCCCAAAATATTTGCTTTTTGCAGCTCTATCCACCGAAAAGCTGGCACTTTTTAAGAGTTTTAAACCCTCTAACCTTTACCTGTCAATACTTTCAGAATTAATCAGCCAGCGCTATATACTTCTGTTTGAACAAAGTTTCAATTTCTTAGTCGATTGCCAACTCCGCAATTAAGATTATCTATTTCTGAGGTAAGAGGGCAACAAAACTTTCCAAAGAATTAATTAAAACAGCAGTTTTATGTAACTGTTTGAGTGACTCAATATTATCAATTTGATTAACAGCATCAACAATATTTGTAGGTACATTTTCTTGCCCTAGTTTCTAACACTGTTATGATTGATTCTCTTGTAGATTTGAGTTCCCCTTTCTCTATACCAATCTCCTCTATACTGGTAATATAAGGCATCTTTTGTTCCTCCTCATAATTATAGCGCTGTGCTCCGGCAACAGGCAATAGGCAATAGGGGGAATAAAAAACCGATAATATAAGACTTTTAGCTATTGGACACCTCATGTAATTTATACATAAGCCAGCGCACATTGCTATATATACTTTTGTTTGAAATTGTCTTTTATAAAAGTTGCAACTTTTAGTCGATAATCAACTCCGCAATTAAGATTAGATTATCTATCTCTGAGGTAAAATATCGACAAAACTTTCCAAAGAATCAATTAAAACAGCAGTTTTAGTTAACTGTTTGAGTGACTGAATATTATCAATTTGATTAACAGCATCCACAATATTTACAGGTACATTTTCAAACCTAGTTTCTAACACTGTTATGATTGATTCCTTGGCAGATTTTACTATACCAATCTGTTCCCCTTTCTCTAAACCAATCTGTTCAATACTTGTAATATAAGGCATCTTTTTTTCCTCCTCATAATTATATACTTCTGTTTGAAATTGTCTTTTCAATTCTTCTGGCAATATCATCATCCAGTCTATTAATCTGAACAACTGAATCACCATTTCTCTACTATAACCCCTCTCATATAGTAACCGCACCAAAGTTAACTTAGTTTCCAATCTAATGAGAGGAGCTTTCCGAGTTTCCTTGCTTTTCAAGTAAGCCATAATAACCACAGCAAAGGGATTATTATTTTCGGCTAATAATTCCCAATTTTTCTCATAGTCTAATAATTTAACTATAGGAAATTTCAATTTTAATTGACAACCCCAACGACTATAACTATATTTTCTAGGTCGCCATTTTTTCTTTTCATCTCCCAATACTGCTAAACTTACGACTTCTGTATTTTTCAACCGATATTTATCATAGATGCGATAATGATAAACATACATTCTTTCGGAAAAATCACTTTCATATTGCCCTTGTATTTCTGTATGGATTAAAATTACAGTTTCTTGGTTACTTTTTAGCCATACTTTAACTAACTTATCGACTAAACGTTTCCCTAAATTAGCATCTTGAACAATTTGTTGAAATTCTTTATCCAAAGTTTCATAACCTTTTTCCCAATCAATCTCTTCGTAAGCATCAGGAAAAAAGAAAGCCATAAATTCTGGAAAGTAAACATCTAATGCTTCTTTCCAAGGGCTATCATATTCTCCTTGAGTTTGTTGCTCCATATCAAAATCAAAGTTGTAGTTTTAAGCTGCTCATCAACTTTTCAATTAAGATTATCTATTTCTGAGATAAGAGGATGACAAAACTTTTTTTAAACAAGGAGAAGGCAATTCAAATTTTGCCAGTAGCAAACGCCTTCCCTAAATTTTCTCAATCCAAACAGACTAATATTTAATTCATAACAACTAACTTCATTTCCAAAATTTTGTTAATAATATCTTCAACAGCTTTATCAGGAGTTGAAGCGCCAGAAGTCACACCTACAAATACCTCACCTTCCGGCAACCAACCCTCGGATATTTTAACCTCTTGAAAAAGTTGTAATTTATTAGTTGCTCATAAACTCCACAATTAAGATTATCTATCTCTGAGGTAAAATATCGGCAAAAATTTCCAAAGAATCAATTAAAACAGCAGTTTTAGTTAACTGTTTGAGCGACTGAATATTATCAATTTGATTAACAGCACCGACAATATTTGTAGGTACATTTTCTTGCCCTAGTTTCTAACACTGTGATGATTGATTCCTTTGCAGATTTTACTACACCAATCTGTTCCCCTTTATCTAAACCAATCTGTTCAATACTGGTAATATAATGCATCTTTTGTTCCTCATAGTAGATATTTGAGACATTTTTTTAGATTTATTTTACAGATATCTTCTAACAGTTCAAATTTTTTGGTACCTAACAATGCTAAAACCTTTATCTGTAAAGACTTTAAGATTTAATCAGCAAGCTCTAGTTAAAGTTTCTCTGAATTTTGGGAAAAAAAATAATTCAGAAATTTACTTCTCTAAACGTCTAATTAATGGAAGCAAACAAAAATTCAAGGAGAGATACAATGCCAATAAAGCATTTTACTGGAAACCAAAATTACGGGATAATGGCTTGCCATGTATTTGCATTATCAGGGGATCATAATCACGCTGATGCTGTTCATCAAAGATATCAAACTCTAGGGCATTTGTTACTAAACATTAATGTAAATAATAATAATAATAATGTGCCACAAGGGCTAAATGTTGTAACAAACCAAGACATTATAAATGTATTAAATATGATACCAGGCCCAGGGATGAACATGGCTATCTTGAACTTACTTTGTCAGGAATTTGGTCTTGCTCCAGAGAATGGTAGTGGGATAAGACTCTGGGGACACTTTGAGGAGGGACAAATGTTACCTGAGCATATGTATGTTACTATAAATGGAATGATTTACGATACCATGCCTAATGCACCAGTTAGGAAAAGAGAAAATAATGCGGGATTAAATCCTCCTTCCTATGGCAATGATCAGAACGGCAATGATGTGCTATTGGATAATAATGTCGTTTTTTCTGTAGAGGTACAGAATCTTGCCCAAAATACATTAATTCCAATTAACGCTCCTAATAACCAGTGGGCAGATGGTATGGGGTAGAAGTAACAGGATTAAAAAGCAGCAAAGATTAATCATTAACCAAAATATATGCAAAGAAATATAGAAGTTATTTGATATCTTTGCTGTATTTTAAATTTTTGAGATTGAACATTACAATGGAGGTTGGTGTTTAGGGACTGTCTCGGAAAACACTCCTCTTCTTAAATAGATCAAGCATGGGGTAAGATCAAATCCGGTAGCATTGGTATAATTTAGGATTAGGGAAAAATAATCAATATTGTTGGGGCGAACGGCCGTTCGCCCCTACTAACTATAGAATTATATGACTCCGATACTACCGGATTCGATATAAGCTCTTAAAGTTTCATTTATTTCTGATATCTGAACAATCATATTAATTCACAACAACCAACTTCATTTCCAAAATTTTATTAATAATATCTTCAACAGCTTTATCTGGAGTTGAAGCACCAGAAGTCACACCCACAACTACCTCACCTTCCGGCAGCCAACCCTCCAATATTTTTACGTCACTTCCTAAAGGTTTATGTTCAATTCTATTCCCAGATAAAATTCTTTTAGCACCATCAATATGATAGGAAGGAATGCCATTTTCTATAGCCATTTCTTGCAAATGAGTCGTATTAGAAGAATTAAAACCTCCTATTACTACCATTAAATCTACCTTTTCATCAAACAAACCTGCCATTGCATCTTGCCGTTCTTGAGTAGCATCACAAATAGTATTAAAGTTTTGATAATGCTCATTTAATTTATCAGGTCCATACTTCTTCATCATTGTCTTTTCAAACAACTTTCCTATTTCTTCAGTCTCAGTTTTCAGCATAGTTGTTTGATTAGCAATACCAACTTCTTCTAAATCTACATCAGGGTCAAAACCTTCAGAATAAGACAGTTTAAACTTAGTTAAAAATTCATCACGATCGCCACCATTCAGAATATAATTACAAACATATTCTGCCTGTGACATATTAAGAACTATCAAATATTTATCAGCAAAAGAGCTAGTAGCAATAGTTTCTGCATGACTATATTTTCCATGAATAATAGAAGTAAATTTTTTCTTTTTATGTTTTTCTACACTATTCCAAACTTTAGAAACCCAAGGGCAAGTTGTATCAACAATTTGGCAATTTTTCTCCTTTAAAATCTGCATTTCCTGAACACTTGCACCAAAAGCAGGCAAGATTACTACATCATTATTTCCAGCTACAGAAAAATCTTTTTTACCATCAATTACAGGGATAAATTTAATTTGCATATCCCTCATATCCTGATTCACAGATGGATTATGAATTAGTTCGTAAGTAATCCAAATTTGTTGATTAGGGAAATGTTGACGAGTTTCATAAGCCATTGCTACTGATCTTTCCACACCCCAACAAAAACCAAAAGCTTTTGCGAGTTTAATAGTAACATCGCCTTTTTTTAGGGTATAGTTATTATCTCTAATTTCTTGGATTAGGTTACTTTGATAAACAGACTGCATTACTGTAGCTACTTCTTTGCCATGACCAAATCCTTTGCGGTTATAATTCTCAGATTTTTTTAGTTCCCTAGTAAAAGCTTTTGTATCCATCATGTTTTGTTATTAAACTTTGCTGAAATTTTTTCGATCTTACAATATTTTTCAACAGAAAAATTCAAGAGGTCTATTTCTAATAAAGGGAATCGGGAATCGGGAATCGGGAATCGGGAATCGGGAATCGGGAATCGGGAAGAGAGGAATGTCCTAATATATTTGTCTAGCGCTATGACTGATAATCTCATCTACAGCTCAAATTTCAGATATTTATTTATTGCTATGTTTAGGGCCACAAAAATCTAGCCAGAGCCAACAAATGGGAAAATCTATAGCCAATTTTGGGAAAAAACCCTAGATATAGTGTGGTACTATAGTTTTGAATCTCTATATATAGTGTTTTGTCTACATCTCATCTACAGCTAAAATTCCAGATATTTATTTATTTCTATAATTTAGAGCCACATGATCTAGCCAGAGCTAACAAATGGGAAAATCTATAGCCAATTTTCGGAAAAAAGCTAGATATAGTGTGGTACTATAGTTTTGCCTCTCTATATATAGTATTTTTTCTACATTCCATCTATAGCCAAAATTTCAGATACTTATTTATTTTTATAATTAGAGCTACAAAAGTCTAGCCAGAACCAACAAATGGGAAAATCTATAGCCAATTTTCGGAAAAAAGCTAGATATAGTGTGGTACTATAGTTTTGAATCTCTATATATAGTGTTTTGTCTACATCTCATCTACAGCTAAAATTCCAGAATTTTATTTTGATTAGAGTACGGCAATACAATCTATCTAAAATGGAGGGAGAGGACTCCCGGTATAATCTCTGATTTAACGAGGGAGGATTCAAAGTTATGACAACTGATAACTGATAACTGATAACTGATAACTGATAACTGTTAATCGGGTTCTTCTAATCTCATTTTGCTATACATTTTGATTGCTGTACTCCAAACTTGATAACCTTTATCATTCAAATGTAGGCCATCGGTACTAAGTTCAGCTCGGAGAAAACCTCGATCATCTGTAAATAGTGGGTGAAGATTTAAAAAAAACGCTCCTTCATCATCAGCTAAAGCCTTCAGACGAAGATTGATTTTTCTGATGCGACTATTAGATAATTCTAGGAGGCGATCGCGACCTTCCCAGGTAGCCGACTCCCCACTATGGGGTAAAATAGATTGGACAACTATTTGACTCCCAGGATGAACCCCTCTTAATTGACGAATAATTCTGCTTTGATTGGCAAGAATCGTCCGATCATCGACCCCATGTACTAGATCGTTAATCCCAATCATCACAAAAATTGTTTCTGGCCTGGTACTATCAAATAAATATAATCTCTTCAATAAACCAGCCGTTGTTTCTCCAGAAATTCCTTGATTTAACCAACTTCTATCCCAAGGAAGAAGTTTTGAGGGAAACCAAAGACTCAAAGAATCTCCTAATAAAACAGTTAAACGATCTGGACGATTATTAGCCGCGGCGATCGCCTCTCGCTGCAACTGTTCCACCCATTGTTCATAAGTCCATTTATGGTTTCTCCCAATAGCCAGAAGTTCTGTTCGAGGTTCCCCAAATAGTGGGCTTGGTCTATTAGATTTGATACTGTTAGTAGTAGTGGATGCAATTGTGGCACTTGCTTGAGGATCTTCTGGCAATTTATAATCAGTGACAACTAATATGGCCACTGTCAATGACAGTAGGCCATTAGCAGCCAAAGAACACCAAGCCCAAGTTGGAATATTTTTAGATAAAGTAAACACCGTAGCACCTTCTAAAAATCTAGACAATCCTAGACACGCTCTTCATCGGTGACTAAGAGCGATTTTCCGACTCACCTGTCCATAAGTCTAATGGCAAAGAAGGTTAATGTTCCGCTCAATTGCCTTGAGTGAGGATTCCCTCTGGGGTTTTCGTCATACATGAAAAGTCGAGTGCAAAACACTCCGGAATTTTTGCTAAAATCCTCTGGTCTTAGCAGACATATATAATAACACAGATTAATCGCGTAAAAACATAGACATTGTGTAGATATTTATCTAGGATAGTCTATGTTTTTCAGCTGATTCAAGCAAAAGTTAATGTTTTTGCAGCTCGGTATCCATATCGGTAGAAATACTACCAGCAAGGGCATCAGGTTCTTTCACAAAGCCATAATAAGCTTCCATTCCATGTTCAGAAATATCCAAGCCATCATATTCTTGCTCTGGATGGACACGAATACCCACAGTTGCCTTCAAAGCTAGCCAGAAAATAGTGGAGACTATAACTGTAAATAATCCAATTGAGATAATACCTATAGCCTGGGTAAAGATACTAGCATCTTCGACAAAAATGCCAGTGGCTAAAGTTCCCCAAGCGCCACATACTAAGTGAACTGATGTTGCACCTACAGGGTCATCAACTTTTAACTTGTCAAAGAGGGGAACTGAGAAAACAACAATTATACCTGCAACAGCACCAATAATTACTGCTTCTAAATAAGATACCCCATCACAACCTGCAGTAATCCCGACTAAGCCAGCTAAAATGCCGTTAATAATCATGGAAAGGTCTGGCTTCTTATCTTTTAACCAAGATGTAATAGTTGCTGTAGCTCCTCCTGCTGCTGCTGCTAAGTTTGTGGTTACGGCAATATAAACTACATTTTCATCTGCTGCAAGTTGAGAACCAGGGTTAAAGCCAAACCAACCGAGCCACAGAATTAAACAGCCTAAGGTAGCAAAACCCATGTTATGACCAGGAATAGCTCTAGGTTGGTTATTTTCATCATATTTACCAATCCGTGGTCCAAGTATGTATGCTCCTACTAATGCTGCCCAACCACCAACGGAGTGAACTACTGTTGAACCAGCAAAATCATAGAAAGATGGTTCCATTTTGGAAAGCCAACCGCCTCCCCAGACCCAATGTCCAGTAATAGGGTATGCAATACCTGTAAGTAATAGGCTAAATATCAAAAATGCTGAAAATTCTATTCTTTCAGCTACAGCTCCAGAAACAATGGTTGCTGCTGTTCCGGCAAAAGCTGCTTGGAAAAGGAAGAACACGGGTATGGGCAAACCTGCGGGAAAGGGGTCTAGTCCATAAGTGCCTGGTTCTCCAGTGAGGAAGAAACCACCCCCACCAATTAAAGGATGGTCTCCAGCAAACATTGTAGAAAATCCTATAGACCAAAATGTCAGGGTAGCTATGGCAAATACAATTAAATTTTTGGCCAGAATATTAACTGCGTTTTTCTGGCGACAGAATCCTGTTTCTAACATTCCGAAACCAGCATTCATAAAAATTACGAAGACTGCAGCTATTAAAATCCAAATCGCATCTAATACCCCTTTTATATATTCTGGGGTTAGTTCTTGGTCTTGGGCGGTTGCTGCTCCTGCCCACAAAGCAATAATTAGACATACTAGAGGTATGCAGGCTAATGTAGCAGGGGAAAACCATTTTGTCCGACATAACCGACTTATTAGTTCTGTCGGTTTATTGAAACGGCTATATTTTCCTGATAATAACCGTCTGTTTTTTGTTTTGTTGCTCCTAAACTTTAGTTTAGATGTCATTTTTAAGACTAAGTTAATTAGTTAGATTACAAATGCAAAAAATATCGCACTAATTGTTGTATTGATTTCTGTATCAATTACTACTATTTTTGATTTATTAGTAGTTTTGGATAGACAGCATTTCTACAACGGTTTCTGTGAGTTACGATAGCAAGTATTTGTCAGTTTTTGAGCATAAAATATTTGCATAATGGTTAAGTTTATGTTAAATATTTTTGATATCCAAGTTGCTCTAGCTTTGTTTGTTTATCTATTACTGATTCAGCTAAGGTCTCGCGGTATTTTTGCACTTTTTCTAATAATTCTGGTTGGTGGGATGCTAAGATTTGAATTGCCAATAAGCCAGCATTTTTGGCATTGCCGATCGCTACTGTGGCTACTGGTATTCCTCCTGGCATTTGGACTATTGAATATAAGGAGTCTATTCCTTGCAAGGTTCGGGTTTGTACTGGCACGCCTATAACTGGGAGTGGCGTTAAAGATGCGACCATTCCTGGTAGATGTGCTGCCCCCCCTGCTCCGGCGATGATGACTTTTAATCCTCTTTGATGAGCAGTTTGGGCATATTCAAACATTCTTTGGGGGGTACGGTGGGCTGAGACAATGGCAACTTCGGAGAGTATGTTAAATTCTTCGCAGATGGCGATCGCTTCTTTCATTGTGGGCAAGTCTGAGTCACTGCCCATTATAATTCCGACTATAGGACTCATTTCAGTTATCAGTTATCAGTTATCAGTTATTCAGTTGTTAGAAATTAGCAGTTAGTTTTTCCTATAACTCAGGAGATATAAAGCAGTTTTCAGGAAGTACAAATTTTCAGTTTACTGATCTGAATTTTGATGTTTTTTCCTTGGCAAAGTTTATGATTTTCTCAATTCTAATTTAGAGTTTAAACTCGTGAATTTAACCACTAAAATTATTAACGCTAAAATTCCTGGTTATCAAAATCTACAGCAAATTTTAATCAATTATACTGGCAAAATTGAAAAAATTATTCCTCAGACTGAAGAACTTTTGCCTACCATATTTACCACTATTGATGCGGAACCAGACTCGGTTTTTCTCGGTTGTTAAAAATTAGCAGTTAGTTGTTCCTATAAATTAGGAGATATACAGCAGTTTTCAGGAAGTACAAATTTTCAGTTGACTTATTCTGAATTTTGATGTTTTTTCCTTGGCAAAGTTTATGATTTTCTCAATTCTAATTTGGAGTTTAAACTCGTGAATTTAACCACTAAAATTATTAATGCTAAAATTCCTGGTTATCAAAATCTACAGCAAATTTTAATCAATTCTACTGGCAAAATTGAAAAAATTATTCCTCAGACTGAAGAACTTTTGCCTACCATATTTACCACTATTGATGCGGAACCAGACTGGGTTTCTCTCGGTTGTTAAAAATTAGCAGTTAGTTTTTCCTATAAGTTAGGAGATATACAGCAGTTTTCAGGAAGTACAAATTTTCAGTTGACTTATTCTGAATTTTTATGTTTTTTCCTGGCAAAAGTTTATGATTTTCTCAACTATAATTTGGAATTTAAACTTGTGAACTTAACCACTAAAATTATTAACGCTAAAATTCCTGGTTATCAAAACCTACAGCAAATTTTCATCAATTATACTGGCAAAATTGAGCAAATTATTCCTCAGACTGAAGAACTTTTGCCTACCATATTTATCACTATTGATGCGGAACCAGACTGGGTTTCTCTCGGTTGTTAAAAATTAGCAGTTAGTTTTTCCTATAACTCAGGAGATATAAAGCAGTTTTCAGGAAGTACAAATTTTCAGTTTACTGATCTGAATTTTGATATTTTTTCCTTGGCAAAGTTTATGATTTTCTCAATTCTAATTTGGAGTTTAAACTCGTGAATTTAACCACTAAAATTATTAATGCTAAAATTCCTGGTTATCAAAACCTACAGCAAATTTTAATCAATTCTACTGGCAAAATTGAGCAAATTATTCCTCAGACTGAAGAACTTTTGCCTACCACATCTACCACTATTGATGCGGAACCAGACTGGGTTTCTCTCGGTTGTTAAAAATTAGCAGTTAGTTTTTTCTATAAGTTAGGAGATATACAGCAGTTTTCAGGAAGTACAAATTTTCAGTTTACTGATCTGAATTTTGATTTTTTTCCTGGCAAAAGTTTATGATTTTCTCAACTATAATTTAGAATTTAAACTTGTGAACTTAACCACTAAAATTATTAACGCTAAAATTCCTGGTTATCAAAACCTACAGCAAATTTTAATCAATTCTACTGGCAAAATTGAGCAAATTATTCCTCAGACTGAAGAACTTTTGCCTACCACATCTACCACAATAGATATTGAACAAGACTGGGTTTCTCTCGGTTGTTAAAAATTAGCAGTTAGTTTTTCCTATAAGTTAGGAGATATACAGCAGTTTTCAGGAAGTACAAATTTTCAGTTTACTGATCTGAATTTTGATATTTTTTCCTTGGCAAAGTTTATTATTTTCTCAATTCTAATTTGGAGTTTAAACTCGTGAATTTAACCACTAAAATTATTAATGCTAAAATTCCTGGTTATCAAAACCTACAGCAAATTTTAATCAATTCTACTGGCAAAATTGAGCAAATTATTCCTCAGACTGAAGAAATTTTGCCTACCACATCTACCACAATAGATATTGAACAAGACTGGGTTTCTCTGGGTGGAGTTGACTTACAAATAAATGGTGCTTTAGGTTTACCTTTTCCCGAAGTAGATGAAACTTCCATAACCAAAATACATGAAATTTCTCAATATTTATGGCAACAAGGAATAGACGCTTTTTTGCCTACTATTGTCACTACTTCTATAGATAATATTCAGCGATCGCTCCAAATTTTCCATAATTTGGCCTCCCAACCCCAAGCACCACAAACGGCTAAAATTTTGGGCGTACATTTAGAAGGACCTTTTTTGAATCCAGAAAAGCGAGGCGCTCATCCTAACGAATATTTATTACCATTAACTCTAGAAAATGTCAAACAAGTAATAGGCGATTATGCTCAAACAGTTAAAATAATCACTTTGGCACCAGAATTAGACAGTACAGAAACAGTAATTCCATACTTAAAAAATTTAGGAATTACAGTTAGTTTAGGGCATTCTCAGGCTACAGCAAATCAAGCAGAAATAGCTTTTAAATTGGGAGCTTTAATGGTGACTCATGCTTTTAACGCCATGCCAAGTTTACATCATCGAAAACCAGGATTATTAGGAGCAGCAATTACAAATCCTGACGTTATGTGCGGTTTAATTGCTGATGGGAACCACGTCTCTTCAACAATGATAGAAATTTTGTTGAAAGCCAGTCAATATCAGCAGGGAATATTTTTAGTTAGTGATGCTTTAGCACCCTTGGGATTACCTGATGGAATTTACCCTTGGGATACTAGAGAAATAGAAGTTAAAAACGGTACAGTAAGATTAAAAGATGGAACTTTAGCAGGAACTACTTTGCCTTTATTAGTTGGGATTAATAATTTGGTGAAGTGGGGAATTTGTGATGTTGAAACTGGAATTTATTTGGCGACTATTGCACCTCGTAAAGCTTTAGGAATGGATAGTAAAATTATTGGGAAGTTTGGGAAAAATTTATTAAGGTGGCGAGTAAATAATGTAGGGATTTTTTCTCCCAACCTAGCAGAGATAGAGTTGGGTTGGCAGAGAATATTTGGAGTTAGTTAATTTGTAGATATTTGGCTGCGGACGCTTCAACTAAATCTATATTTTTCGACAAGGAAAACTTTAGCAAGAGATAGTGAAATTATCGGTAAGTGTGGAAATAATTTATCAAGGTTGCGAGTAAATAATGTAGGGATTTTTTCTCCCAACCTAGCGAGGAAAGCTTGAGAAATAGAGCGTGAAATTTTCGGGAAGTTTGGGAAATATTTATTCAGATAGCAAGTAAATAATGTAGGGATTTTTTGTCCAAATCTACTAGAGATAAAGTTGGGTTGGCTTTAGTATTTGGAATTAGTTAATTTCTAGATATTTGGCTGCGGACGCTTCAACTAAATCTACATTTTTCCACGAGGAAAGCTTGAGAAATAGAGCGTGAAATTTTTGGCAAGTGTGGAAATAATTTATCAAGGTTGCGAGTAAATAATGTCGGGGTTTTCTCTCCAAAACTACCAGAGATAAAGTTGGGTTGGCTTTAGTATTTGGAATTAGTTAATTTCTAGATATTTGGCTGCGGACGCTTCAACTAAATCTACATTTTTCGACGAGGAAAGCTTGAGAAATAGAGCGTGAAATTTTTGGCAAGTGTGGAAATAATTTATCAAGGTTGCGAGTAAATAATGTCGGGGTTTTCTCTCCAAAACTACCAGAGATAAAGTTGGGTTAGCAGAGAATATTTGGAAGTATTATCTCAGGCAAAATTAAATGAATCTCAGAAAGAGAGATGGTTAAATATGATTGAGCAGTCAACTACTTGTAAGCATTCAGTTATTACCATTCAACATTTAGCTTTTGAAAGAATCAAGCAACAACTAAGGTTAGCTGATGACCTTTTTATTAATAATTTTTAATTCTCCTTGGAGATTAATTCCTCCTTAGGTGTAATAATGAGTTAATAACTCATAGCTAATAGCTAATAGCTGACGGCTGAATGCTTACCTCTACTTCAATTATTTTTTACTATAAATTACAGAAATGGATAACGGTACACATAACGGAATTGTTAGTTTTATTTGGGGAATTGCTGATGATGTTTTGCGGGATGTTTATGTTAGGGGAAAGTATCGAGATGTAATTCTGCCGATGACTGTTATTCGGCGGTTAGATTGTTTGCTTGAATCTACTAAAGAAGCAGTTATCAAAGAGAATGATTTTTATGAAAATATGGGGTTTTATGATAAGTCTGGATTAACAGATATTACTAAATATCCTTTTTATAATACTTCTCCCTATACTCTGACAAAATTACTGGATGAACCTAATCTTATTAAAGAGAATTTGATAGATTATCTGAATGGTTTTAGCGAAAATGTACAGGAAATTATCAGTCAATTTAAGTTCCGAAATCAGTTGGAAACTTTGGTCGAACATAACCGCCTTTATTCTTTGATTCAAAAGTTTACTGACTCGGAGATTAATCTTAGTCCGGAACCGATAAAAGATAAAAAAGGAAAAGTTATTCAACCTGGATTATCTAATTTGGGGATGGGTTATGTTTTTGAGGAATTGATTAGAAGATTTAACGAAGAAAATAATGAGGAGGCAGGAGAACATTTTACTCCCCGCGACATTATTAAGTTGATGGTTAATTTGATTTTTATGCCTGTGAAAGACAAGATTCAAAACGGCACTTATTTAGTTTATGACTGTGCCTGTGGTTCTGGCGGAATGTTGACCGAAGCAGAAAATTTTTTGCAGGAGTTGGCAACAGGAATGGGGAAAAAAGTAATCATTTATTTGTTTGGGCAAGAGGTTAATCCGGAGACTTATGCTATCTGTCAGGCGGATATGTTAATTAAGGAAAAAGATACGGATAATATTAAGTATGCTTCGACTCTTGCTAATGATGGTTTTCCTGATTTTACATTTGATTTTATGTTGGCTAATCCTCCCTATGGGAAATCTTGGAAAGTCGATCAAGATAATATTTTAATGGGGAGAAAAAAGGAGATAAAAGATAGTCGGTTTTTGGTTAAACATCAGGGGGAGGAATTACAACTTATTCCCCGGAGTAGTGACGGGCAATTATTATTTTTGGTGAATAAACTTTCTAAAATGAAAGACTCGACAAAGTTGGGAAGTCGCATAGCTATTGTTCATAATGGTTCGGCTTTATTTACGGGGGATGCTGGTAGTGGCGAGAGTAATATTCGGCGCTGGATTATTGAAAATGATTGGTTGGAATGTATTGTTGGTTTGTCGTTAAATATGTTTTATAACACTGGTATTGCGACTTATGTTTGGATTCTTTCTAATCAAAAATCTGTTCATCGTCGCGGGAAGGTACAGTTGATAGATGCCACGGAATGGTATGGGAAATTGAGGAAAAATTTGGGGAGTAAAAATTGTGAATTACGGGGAGAAGATATTGACAGGATAACTGAGAAATTTCTGGCTTTTTCCCACTCGGAAAATAGTCGAATTTTTGATAATGAGGATTTTGGTTTTCATAAGATTGTTGTGGAGAGATCTTTGCGTTTGAGTTTTCAAGTTACGGCAGCAAGGGTTCAGGAATTTGGATAAAAGATGGGTGATGAATTTTTGGGAGTGGTGGAGATTTTGCAGAAGTTGTTTGGTGAGGAGGTGCAGTGGGATTTTAATTTGGTGAAGAGAGATTTTGAAAAAGTATTGAAAGAGCAGGAGTGGAAGTTGAAAAAGCGGGATTTGGATTTGATTTATCAGATTTTTACTGAGAAGGATGAGCGGGGAGAAGCTGTAGTTTTGAAGCGGACGAAAAAGGAGGTTATTTATCAACCGGATGTGGAATTGAGAGATACTGAAAATGTGCTGTTGAAAGAAGATATTGAGGAATATTTTCAGAGAGAAGTTTTGCCTCATGTTCCTGATGCTTGGATAGATTTTGATAAGGTGGTGAGGGGTTATGAGATTTCCTTTACTAAGTATTTTTATAAATTTCAGAAGTTGCGGAGTTTAGAAGATATTGTGGAGGAACTTTTGGAGTTAGAAAAGGAAACGGAGGAAATGTTAAATCAGTTATCAGTTATCAGCAGAAAATGCGGAATAAATCAGTTACCAGTTATCAGTATCTTCTTTTGGTTAGAATTTTAGGAAGTGAGAATAGGTAGGTTATCTACTTGGGAAAATTTGAATTTTTTAATTAGGAAATTTTGGGGAAATATGGTTGATTTGAATTGGCAAAAATATCCAGTTTATAAAAGTTCTGGTGTTGAATGGTTGGGGGATATTCCTGAACATTGGGAGGTGAAAAGGGCAAAGTATGTAAGTAAAATATTTGTGCCACAAAGAAATAAACCAGAACTCAATTTAGAGTCAGGTTTACCCTGGATAACTATGGATGACATTACTAATTCGACTGTAAATAAATCTATCTATAACTACTTTGTTAGTGAATTAAGCGCGTTAAAAACAGGATCAAAATATTTACTTTCTGGATCTATAATTGCTAGTTGTGTAGGAAATTTTGGTGTAGCTTCAGTTAATACAAACTCTGTAATTATCAACCAGCAATTACAAGCGTACATACCAAAAAATATTAACCCTTGGTTTTTACGATATGTTGTAATTATTTCTAAGACATATTTTGAAAGAGTAGCTACAGTAACAACCTTACTTTATGTCAACAAAGAAAGCTTTGCAGAAATGCCTGTTCCTTTTCCTCCTCTCTCAGAACAACAAGCGATCGCTAATTTCCTAGACGAAAAACTCGCCCAAATAGATGACTATATTGCCAAAAAACAACGGATGATAAAACTACTAAAAGAACAGAAAACGGTTATTATTAATCTGGCAGTTACTAAAGGTCTTAACCCAGATGTTCCGATGAAATTTTCTGGCATTGAATGGTTAGGATAAATACCCGAACATTGGGACGTGAGAAAAATTAAAAGGTGTTTAAAATCCTATAGATATGGAATATCAGATAGCATTAGAGGTGAAGAAGAATTTAAAATTTTGACAATGGGAAATATACAAGATGGAAAAGTTTTAATTCCTAAAACTGGAAGTCTTGAAAGCGTTCCTGAATCATTGATTTTAGAATATGGTGACTTACTATTTAATAGAACAAATAGTTTAGAGTTGGTAGGTAAGGTAGGATTTTTTCGAGGTAGTAAAGAAGACAAAGTATCTTTCGCTTCTTATCTTGTTAGATTAAAAGCAAACGAGGTAAATTTTGCCGAGATAATATAGACACGATCTGGAATTTTCCTCTTTTGCCAAATTGATAAATCGGGAATTTCCCGTTTCTCCAGCAGAGGTAAATTTTGCCGAGATAATATAGACACGATCTGGAATTTTCCTCTTTTGCCAAATTGATAAATCGGGAATTTCCCGTTTCTCCAGCAGAGGTAAATTTTGCCGAGATAATATAGACACGATCTGGAATTTTCCTCTTTTGCCAAATTGATAAATCGGGAATTTCCCGTTTCTCCAGCAGAGATAAATTTTGCCGAGATAATATAGACACGACTCTTGCATTTTCCTCTTTTGTCAAATTGATAAATGCAGAATTTCTCGTTTCTCCAGCAGAGGTAAATTTTGCCGAGATAATATAGACACGACTCTTGCATTTTCCTCTTTTGTCAAATTGATAAATGCAGAATTTCCCGTTTCTCCAGCAGAGATAAATTTTGCCGAGATAATATAGACACGACTCTTGCATTTTCCTCTTTTGTCAAATTGATAAATCGGGAATTTCTCGTTTCTCCAGCAGAGATAAATTTTGC
>NZ_JAAHHT010000075.1 GCF_010672085.1 Okeania sp. SIO3I5 | reverse complement strand
TAAATCTCCTAAATATAGATTTTTACAAGATAAAAATTGAGCGATATTTCCATCACATAAATCTTCTACCGCATCAGCAATAATATTTAGCCATAAAGGATTTCCACTATAGAGATTTATCAAGTCTAACCATTTATCTTCATCTGTTAAGTTTCTACCTTCTAAAATCGCTGCTGCTGACTTTCCTAAACCATCAAGTTTTAAAATCTGACAATGATTATTGCCTGATGTTATTTTTGGTTGTTCTTGACTCAGGAGTAACAAACAACTTTGGTGGGATAATGTACTTATTTGTTGAAAAAATTTACCGTAATTTTCATGTTCTGGCAGATAAGTACCGGCTAATTCTCCGGTGCTAAATAGTTCTTGGAAGTCGTCGAGTACGATGAGGGAACGATGGAGGCGTAAACAGTCTGTTAGAGATGGGGGTTTTGTTTGTGGGTTTGGAGAAAGAAATTGGATTAAGTGAGTTTTGAGGGATTTTAAGGTGGGGGTGTCGGTACAGTTGCGCCAGAGGATGCGATCGAAGTTGTCTTTAATTTGGGCGATGAGTTCGACAGCAAGAGCGGTTTTGCCGATACCAGATAACCCGATGACGGTAACGATGGGGATGTTGTCTTCGAGTATCCATTGTTTGAGGAGGTTTAGTTCTTGGGTGCGGTTGTAGAGGCGATGGCTTTTTGGGGCTTCGGTGAGGTCGTGCTGTTTTTCCGTTTTATCCTTATTTGGGTTGGCGGTGGAGCGTTTTTTTCCTCCTTTTGGATAGGGGCAATTTTCGTTGCAAACGTTGATGTCGCCATTACCTATGTGCATATTTGAAATCTGCGAAAATTTCCCGTTTTCTACAACAGCTTTAACATTAGCTTTTCTAACATCTTCTCCCAAAACATCCGACAGAAGTTTCCACAGTTCTGAAGCCATCTTTCTAACATGATCCGTAGTGCAGTGGCAGTCATCTGCGATGTCTTTATATCCCTGACGCTGCCAGACTCCTTCTAAAATGGCCTTTTGTAGGGAGTCCAGTCCTTTTCCCGTTTTGGCCTGAACTTGCTCGTCGGTCCAATTTAAGACTTCTTGAATGTCCATAGATTTTAGATTGGGTCGGAGTATAGGTTAAGGAGTTACCCCCTTTTTTACCACACTTTCCCCCTTTTTGGGATAACATCCCCTTTTTTCCCCTTTTGTGAGGGTTTAAGGGATTGAGAAATTCCCCCCTAAATGGTCTTTTTGGGGGCTGGCAAAGCACAGTTTTTGGAGGATAATAATAAATGTAGTTGAGTTAAACAACGACAATTGCACAATTCCTGTAATCGGGAGGAATTTGTATGAGTAGTACCGTAACAACATTGCTGAAAAGCAAAGGTTTCGCTATACCATCAGCTTTAGATTATTCTAAAATTTTTGCTGAAATTGGCTCCAAAAAATTCTCTGCCTCCAAGTGTAACTGCGGCGGCTGTAGCTGTAGTACCTGCTCTTGCGGTGGCAGTAAATGCATATCTTGTAAAGGTTGCGGCAGGGGTCGGGGTATCTATCCTCGTCAATCTCTAATCTGGTAATTAAGAATAGACGTTGTTGAAGATGAAGAAAAGAGTAACTAAAGATTTAAAATAACATTACCTTCGATAACGTCTAACTTCACTCAATTTTTTAGACTGGGAGAGTAGTAACGATGAAGGAAAAATCTTATAGATGGTCAAATTTTACTCATGTTTTGGAACGAGGCGACGTAAGTGCGCTCTACAATTCTTTAAAAGTTACGCCTGTTTTTGTTGATAGCGATCTGGTTCCGTTGATCAAAGATTTTGGTGAAGGAAAAACAGCTAGGGAAGTAATTGATGTAGTAGACTCGGAAAAAAAACAGCAATTAACTAACTTAATTCCAGCCTTAAATGAGGGAAAAATCTTAGTTGATGCTGAGAGTACAGACAGAAAAATACTAGAGTGGTTTCAAGGACATTACACTGACATAAATCCTTATGTTTCTCTTGCCTATTTTATTTTAACCGACAACTGCAATTTCGGTTGTAAGTATTGCTTTGTTGAGAGTCGGATGTCTCAAGGATATAGGTTTACCCACATGACTAGAGAGACGGCTCAAAAAGGAATGGATATGTTCTGCCGATTAATTTCTCTCGATCCCGATCTATTTCCAGAGGAAAAAACAATCCTTTTGTACGGAGGCGAACCCCTTCTAAATTTGAGTACCATTCAGTACATTTTAGAAACTGTTCGAGAAAGAATGAAAGATGGCAGACTCCCTGAAAAGACAGTCGTTAGCATGGTAACAAATGGGTCCCTGATTACCCCAAAAATTGCCAAATTACTTAAAACCTACAATGTTAACGTAGCTGTTTCTCTGGACGGAGACAAGAGTGTTACAAATTCTTGTCGCCAATACCAAGACGGCAAGCCCGTTTATGATGATGTAATTAAGGGGATTCAGATTCTCAAACGAGAAGGGGTAGAACTGGGAATTTCATGCACAATGAGTCAGCAGTGCATAGATAACTTCGATCATACTTTAGACTTAATTATTAATGAATTATCGGTCGATAGTCTTGGCTTTAACATTGTGATGACTGGTTCTGGGTACAAAATTTTGGACGGTTATAATGAAAAAGCTGCCCAAAGTTTGATTAAAGCTTTCCAGATATTCAGGAAGCATAACATTGTTGAGGACAGAGTGATGCGAAAGGTCGATAGCTTTGTAAAACAACAAGTTTATCCTTTTGACTGCGGTGCTGCGGGCGGAGGTCAAATAGTGATGGCTCCGGATGGAGAGGTCGGTATTTGTCATGGATACCTCGGCGATCGAAAATATTTTACAACGACCGTTGACGATACCACTTTTAACCCAGGTAGCAATCCGGTCTTTCAAGAATGGTCTAAACGTTCTCCTCTAAACATGAAAGAGTGTGAAAACTGTATTGCGCTTGGTATTTGCGGGGGTGGATGCCCTTTGAGTGCCGACTACGAAACAGGAAGTATTTGGGGGTTAGATAGTCGGTTTTGCGTTCATTCTAAAATGACGCTTGAGTGGCTAATCTGGGATTTATTTGAACAAATGCAGACTTAAAGCTATTCAATAGTCCCGACTGGCAAAAAAGATGTTTAAGCTTTTAACAAAAACGATCGCCCCCGATAATGTCTGGTGGGAGCGATCGCTTTTGTTTGGGATAAGCGAAAGGAGCGATCGCTATTAAACTCAAACAACTTCACTCACCAGCAAATTGTAAAACTCTATTGTAGAGACTAACGCTAATCCGAAAATTATTTTCAGAAATTAACCGATCCAAAATTGGCTTAATTTCTAAAATCAGACCTTTTGTCTTAGCTTCCTGCAATACAGCTAACAACCCACTTATTTTCCTCACTCCCAACTCCAAAGCTACCCTTCTTCCTCTACGCTCGTCTAGCAGTAACAAATCTGCATCCAGTTCCAAAGCTAAAATAATTGCTTCTGCTTCTCCCATATCTAAATCAACTTTTAACTCCTCAACTCGCTGGCGATTTTCAACTGTTCGGTTTTCGATCCAATCTAAAGTTTGAACCTCAACTGTACCTGGCACTTGATATCCTAAAGAAGCCATTTCATCATAAACTGCTTGAGGAATAATGACGCGATCGTAAAGTTGATGAAGAAGTTCCAAAGCTCCCACTGCCGACAAATTAGTAATAGGTGAAGTATCGCTGACAACAATCATAACCTACCCATTTCCTGCAAAGTTTTAATATCATCCTCAAACTCCTCAACATCGTAATGGATGCAAATACCACGTTCGGCAATTTCTCGCTGAAACTCTAACAAATTAATTCCAGCCAAACGACGTGCTTTACCAATACTAATTCTATCTTGTTGAAATAACATAATAGCAATTTCCAACTTTAATTGTGCTTCAGACATTCCAGCAGATATCAGCACGTCATCAGGAATAACCACGCTCATTTTTTTGATCTCCTTTTAAACAGATGGTGTATATTCTCATATTTTGCGTAAGTTTTTATTATGGCTAATTAATGAGACTTGATATAAGGTGAGTTTTAGTATTGCGGTGCGTTACGTTTCACTTTTCATGTCGCGCAGCGAAACGCACCCTACACCACACTCACCACTACAGTTTATGAAACCACACTCACCACAGTTTCTTGACACTGACTTTCCAACATTAAACCATACTCCAAACCTTCAACAACTGCCTGATAAGAAGCATCCAAAATATTAGTAGAAACTCCCACAGTCGTCCACCTTTGCTGACTATTACTCGACTCAATTAATACCCTAGTTTTAGCAGAAGTACCCGCTCCACCATCCAAAATTCTCACCTTATAATCTGTTAAGTGAAAATTAGCGATCGCTGGATAAAAATTTCCTAACGCTTTCCGCAAAGCAGCATCTAAAGCAGAAACGGGACCGTTTCCTTCCGCAACTTCTAGAATATCTCTACCATCAACAGCAAGCTTCACGGTTGCTAGAGAATTAGAAACGTTACTACTTTCCTTATCCAAATGCACCTGGAAACCCTTAATCTCAAAAAACTGCTGCCGTTGCTCCAAAGCAGTTCGCATTAATAATTCAAAACTCGCCTCCGCTGCCTCAAATTGATATCCCTGATTTTCCAACTCTTTTAATTTATCCAAAATTTGCCGACAAGCAGGGTTTTGGCGATCGAGTTCAATACCGAAACTTTTCGCCTTTGCCAACACATTACTCAAACCTGCTTGATCAGAAATCACAATCCGACGACTATTACCTATTTGTTGCGGTTGAATATGTTCGTAAGTTAGAGGGTTACGTTCGACTGCCGACACATGAATACCACCCTTGTGCGCAAATGCTGACAAACCCACAAATGGTGCATGATCGTCAGGAGCAAGATTAACTATTTCACTGATACCTCGACTCGTCTGAGTCAATTTTTCCAGTTGTTGTGACTGAATGCAGTCATAACCCAACTTGATTTGCAAATTAGGAATTAAACTACAGAGATTAGCATTACCACAACGCTCCCCATAACCATTAATAGTTCCTTGTACCATCCGCGCTCCTTCCATCACCGCAGACAAAGCATTGGCAACGGCAGTTCCAGAATCATTATGAGTGTGAATGCCTAACTTAGCATTAGGTAACGCTTGAGAAACATCTGCCACTATCTGACTAACTTCGTGGGGAAGAGTACCGCCGTTAGTGTCGCACAGAACTAACCATTCTGCTCCAGCATTGTTGGCAGCAGCTAAAGTTTGCAAAGCATAATCAGGATTATGTTTATAACCATCAAACCAATGTTCCGCATCATAGATAACGTGCCGACTTTGACTGCACAGATAGGCAATTGTATCTGAAATCATCGCCAAATTTTCTTCGAGAGTAGTTTTCAACCCTTCGGTAACGTGCAGATCCCAGGATTTGCCAAAAATTGTCACCCAGCGCGTACCCGCAGACAAAATAGGTTGAAGAGTAGGATCGGATGCTGCCTGTTTTCCGGGACGACGGGTGGAACAAAATGCTACGACTTCTGCTTGAGTTAGGGGTTGCTCTTTGAGTTGCCAGAAAAACTGTACGTCTTTAGGATTTGCACCAGGCCAACCTCCTTCGATAAATGGAATCCCTAAACTGTCGAGTTGGTGGGCAATGCGTAGTTTGTCTTCCAGAGATAGGGATAGTCCTTCTCGTTGGGCGCCGTCGCGCAGAGTTGTGTCATAAATCCAAATTTTGTTCATGGTGATTGGTGGTAGGTTTTAGGTGTTATATCAAATCCGGTAGTATCGGTACAATTCATCCCTCGTAGGGGTTTGCTCTCCAAACCCTGCTCAATTTTTTACTACAATATAAACATCGTAGGGGTTTGCTCTCCAAACCCTGCTCAATTTTTGGCTACAATATAAACATCGTAGGGGTTTGCTCTCCAAACCCTGCTCAATTTTTGGCTACAATATAAACATCGTAGGGGTTTGCTCTCCAAACCCTGCTCAATTTTTGGCTACAATATAAACATCGTAGGGGTTTGCTCTCCAAACCCTGCTCAATTTTTTACTACAATATAAACATCGTAGGGGTTTGCTCTCCAAACCCTGCTCAATTTTTTACTACAATATAAATATCGTAGGGGTTTGCTCTCCAAACCCTTCTCAAATTTGGAGTTTTTGCCTCTTTTAGAACCTTATTCTCCAAAGTAAGCGGATTTGATATTAGGTAGTATATTAGTTTATCATACAACCTAGTTTGAGGGAAGATAGTCACAAATTACAAATTTTTTCAACTTAATTTAAACTTTATCATTCAAAGGTTTACCATGGATATATGGGAATTAATATTTATTTCAAATCTGCTTACTTTGGATTTCGGAGACTCTCAAACAGGCAAAAACTCCTAATTTGCTAAGGGTTTGGAGACCAAACCCCTACGATATTTAATTGTGCCTATACTATCGAAGATTCTCAAACAGGCAAAAACTCCTAATTTGCTAAGGGTTTGGAGACCAAACCCCTACGATATTTAATTGTGCCTATACTATCGAAGATTCTCAAACAGGCAAAAACTCCTAATTTGCTAAGGGTTTGGAGACCAAACCCCTACGATATTTAATTGTGCCTATACTACCGGAATTGATATTATCCACCCTAGCTTACTTTATTATGTGAATTTTTATCTATTGATATATAATCAATATTAGTCAATATAACTAAATAACTTTTTATGGTTAAAATTCAGGCTCAGGGTAAAATTATTACTTGTGATATTGGTGCAAATCTCCGTCAAGTGTTACTGAAAAATAATGTTGATGTTCATAATGGCAATGCTTCAATTATTAACTGTCGTGGTATTGGTACTTGTGGCACTTGTGCTGTGGAAATAGAAGGAGAAGTTTCTCAACTTCAATGGCGAGAAAAATCGAGACTTTCTTTACCTCCCCATTCTCCTAATTCTCAGAAACGTTTATCCTGTCAAGTGAAGGTTTTAGGAGATATAAAAGTAACTAAATATAATGGTTTTTGGGGGCAAGGTTCTGAGATTGTTTGGTCTCCTGGTAAACACAGATTTTGCCACAGATATATGGATGATTAGAGTTAATAAATATAGACCTTCGCACACACGGATTTTGCCACGGATATACGGATGATTAGAGTTAATAAATATAGACCTTCGCACACACGGATTTTGCCACGGATATACGGATGATTAGAGTTAATAAATATAGACCTTCGCACACACGGATTTTGCCACGGATATACGGATGATTAGAGTTAATAAATATAGACCTTCGCACACACGGATTTTGCCACGGATATACGGATTTAAAAATCCATGCCTTGCTCTTTTGATTTACTTCTGATTAGAGTTAATAAATATAGAGCTTCGCCCACACAGATTTTGCCACGGATATACGGATGATTAGAGTTAATAAATATAGACTTTCGCACACACGGATTTTGCCACGGATATACGGATTTAAAAATCCATGCCTTGCTCTTTTGATTTACTTCTGATTAGAGTTAATAAATATAGAGCTTCGCACACACGGATTTTGCCACGGATATACGGATGATTAGAGTTAATAAATATAGACTTTCGCACACACGGATTTTGCCACGGATATACGGATGATTAGAGTTAATAAATATAGAGCTTCGCACACACGGATTTTGCCACGGATATACGGATTTAAAAATCCATGCCTTGCTCTTTTGATTTACTTCTTTTTTCTTCCTTCTTCCTTCTTCCTTCTCTCTTATCTATTCTTCCTTCTTACTTCTTTCTTACTTCAATATGAATAAATCAAATGAAATCCTAATTATTGGTGGCGGTATTATCGGTCTATCAATAGCAATAGAACTTCAACTTCGCGGTGCAAAAGTAACAGTTATTAGCCGAAATTTTCAGCAAATTGCTACAAATGCTGCTGCGGGAATGTTGGCTCCACAAGCTGAAGCTATTCCCCCTGGAAAAATGTTGGATTTATGTTTAAAAAGTCGGGCATTATATCCAGAATGGGTAAAAAAAATAGAATCAATTAGTGGTTTACCAACTGGGTATTGGCCTTGTGGAATTTTAACTCCGGTTTATGCAGTAAAAGACAGAAAAAATTATGCTTTACCAAACCTAAATTATCAATGGCTAAATCAAGTAGCAATTCATCAATATCAACCAGGATTAAGTCCTGAAGTAATTGGCGGTTGGTTTTACTCTCAAGATGGGCAAGTAGATAGTCGTTATTTGTATCAATCAATGATTGCCGCAGCTAAAGAATTAAAAATTGAGATTCAAGCAGGATTTGTCACAGAAATAATTCGCCAAAAAGGAAAAATTCAAAGTCTCAAAACATCAATAGGTGAATTAGAAGCAGAACATTATGTCTTAGCTACAGGTGCATGGTCTCAGGAGTTATTACCAATTCCCGTTTTTCCTACAAAAGGGCAAATGTTATCATTAAAAATTCCCTCAGATGTAAGTACAAAAAATTTACCTTTACAGCAAGTTTTATTTGGAAATCAAACTTATATTGTACCGCGCAAAGATGGCAGAATAATTATTGGTGCAACCTGTGAAAATATCGGATTTGTTGATGGAAATACGGCAGCAGGAATTCAACAATTATTAGGAAATGCAATTCGATTATATCCAGTTTTAAGGAATTACAAAATCTTAGAATTTTGGTGGGGTTTTCGTCCTAATACTCCTGATGAAATGCCGATATTAGGAAAAAGTAATTATGATAATTTGACTTTAGCAACTGGGCATTATCGGAATGGAATTTTATTAGCTCCTGTAACAGGAATATTGATAGCTGATCTAATTTGGAATGATCAATATAACCCCTTATTAAAAGCTTTTAATTATTCTCGGTTTGTGGAAGTCGAAATAATTAATAATTAACAATTAATAATTAATAATTTAAGTTCATAAGCAAAATTAATTACACATCCTATTGACTTCCAGTTACAGTGCTTTTCAGTTAAGTAGACCACAGTAGGGACGTTCCATGGAACGTCCCTACAGGGTTTTGGTTGTGACGATGTGGTTCATCAAGAAAGAAAAGCGCTGTAAGTTTTCCCTCTCTCAACTAGGAAATTCCTAAAAGCATGACTACTTAATAATTAAAAGAATAGAAAAAATGAGTAAATCCACTGATGCGGAGTTGTGTAGATTCTTGGTAGAGTACCCCTCAAATAAAAATTCAATCATTTTTTAGAAAATATATATAGAAATGAGTACCACAAAATCAGGGAATAAGTCAGAGATATTAACTCTTGCTAAACAGGGAAATGCCACAGCGATCGCATCTGTATTGAACTATTTTTTGAAAGAGAAAGGAATTACTACTCAGGCAACTATTCTAGATAATGTATTATGTTTAACTCTAAAATCTCTAGAAGTACCAGACAAAAAAATATCTGTTTCTTTTGTTAATAAAGCTCTAGTAAAATTAGGCATAAAATCTATTCATTCTGTCAAAATTTCTGGTCAAGATATAAGTACAGATTCTCCTCAGTGGACTGAATTTATTAGTTTGTATAATCAAGCTACAAAACAACAAAAAATCATCAAACCTGTAGCATCTATAAAATCACACGCTCGACAACAAAATACAAAGACAAATCCAAAGACAAATATAAAAACTCATCAAAAGAAAACTGAGCAAAAGAAATTAGATAAACTGATGAAATTATCTCAATGTAGTCTGTGGTTAACTGCTGTTTTAGGTTTAACTATTCCCATAGCTACATATATTTATACTAAGCGTAAAGTTGCTTTTTATATTTGGTTTTTCGTGTTTGGAATTTTCTTACAAGGTATTCTATCTGCAATTTTAATCAATTTTTTACTAGAAAATACTGATGGTGAAGATATATTTATTAAAGCATTTTATTTGCCTTTCTTAATAGTGTCATTCGTCAGCATTATTGACAACTGTATGGCAATTAAACGAGCGCGGAAACAAACTTACTTATTAACAAAAGAAACACCTTGGAAACAGAAACGAAAAAATAAAGAGGAAAATCAACAGACAGAAAACAAAGCCAATAAATGGCCTGCATGGTTTCCTTATCCTAGTTCATGGCTAAAAAGTTTATTTCTGTTGATGTGGACAGTGATTATAATTAGAGTTTTTGATTTTTGGAGTGGGATTATCGGGTTGATTTTCTCAGAAATTCCAGGAAGTGAAACTCTGTTTCTAAAAGCTACAGGATTAGGACTAATCTTATCTATAGTTGTGTTATCCTACGTTGACCATATTTTCTCTAATAAAAATATTCTCTTTAGTAAAAAGTCTTCTTCAAAATATTCGATGTGGGTTCCCCACGTAGTAAGTATATGGCAAGGTTTTTATGGTCATATTGTGCTAGTTTTAACTTCTATAATTGTGATGATTATTCTTTTACCATTTTTAGCTATTTGTGACTATCAAACATTCGGAGATTTTGGATATTGCACTCGAATGGCAGGAACAAAACTAACTAATTACGATGAATTAATTGGTTACTTTGGATTAACAAGTTGGTTGACTATAGTGGCGTACTTTTATCAAATTGAGTATTGGTTAAGGAAAAATTTTTCTCTCAAAGATTTGGGTAAATTGATTCTGACAATATTGATTATTTTATCTTTCAACGGTCATATTTCAATAATGTCAAAACTATTACAGCAGTTTTCAGGTTAATGAATCACATTATATCAAGTCTCATTAATTAGCCATAATAAAAATCTTTTTCTCTCCAAGCGAGAATATTTTTCGCTCCCTATTTCCGTAGGGGCGATTTCCTAGGGAATGCTCCTAATTAAGCGTTTGCGACAGCATTCGGAACGAAATCGCCCCTACTCTCTAAATTTTTTATTCTGGTTATTCTAAAGAGACATGATCAGGACTTACGCACGCATATCAAATCATACACAATCTGTAGTGGCGACTCGCGAGTCGCCACTACTAGATATGGTAGTTCTGCGTAAGTCCTGATGATATTAGACATCAGGAAGTAGGGAGCAGGAAATGTGAGGAGTAAAATGTCTCGATATACCTCTTAATCCGTATATCCGTGGCATAATCCGTGTGAGCAAACCCAACCTACGCTTATTGCACTTTTGACTTGCACCAACGATAACTTTCTAGGGACGTTCCATGGAACGTCCCTACATTGCTGACAGCTAAATGCTTACCTAAACTTTAGCTAATTCAAACACAGCTCCTAAACCAGATGCCATTTCTTCTGGAGAAATCTTTCCATCTTTATTAATATCCAGAGCATCAAATACAGCATCAGTTCCTGCCCACTCTTCGCGAGTAATGAAACCGTCACCATCTAAATCATAGATATGGAAAATATCTTCTGCTGCATGGGTGACTCCCTCTAGGCGAATTAACCGATCTGCCAAAAGTTTTTCCAATGATTCTAATGCTTTGGAGAAACCTTTAATCCCTTCATCCAACTTTTGAGATGCCATCCGATCTTCAGTGTGCATCTTATCAAAAGTTTCTTTGTCGATTGTAATTTTTTCTGCATCAGACTGAGCAGCTTTCTCAGCAGAAAGTTTAGTTGGTAACTCACCTGTTGTTGATTCTAACTCACCCAATAATCCTGGTGAAATAGTCAACAAGTCGCAACCTGCTAACTCTGTAATTTCTCCAATGTTACGGAAACTAGCTCCCATAACTTCGGTATTGTAACCAAATTTCTTGTAGTAGTTGTAGACTTTAGTTACAGACAATACACCAGGATCTTCCGCTGGAGGATAAGAATCCCGTCCAGTTTCTTTTTTGTACCAATCTAAGATACGCCCCACAAAAGGAGAAATTAAAGTCGCACCAGCTTCAGCACAAGCGATCGCCTGGTGCAAACCAAACAGTAGAGTTAAGTTGCAGTGAATACCTTCTTTTTCTAGAACTTCTGCTGCTTTAATACCTTCCCAAGTAGAAGCAATCTTAATCAAAATGCGATCGCGCGACACTCCAGCAGCTTCGTATTGAGCAATTAAATCTCTTCCCTGAGTTATTGTTGCTTCTGTATCGTAGGATAGTCGTGCGTCAACCTCTGTAGATACTCGCCCAGGAACAATTTGTAAAATCTTGAGTCCAAAAGCAACTGCCAATCTCTTAAATGCTAAATTTGCCACATCAGAAGCGGTTGCATCTGTTCCCAATTCTTGCCTTGCTGTTTTTAAAGTTTCATCCACAATTTCTTGATATTGTGGCATCTGAGCTGCAGCAGTAATTAATGAGGGATTAGTAGTTGCATCCCGTGGCTTAAATTTTTCAATTGCTTGAATATCGCCTGTATCAGCAACCACGATGGTTACTTCTCGTAGTTGTTCGAGCAAATTTTTAGCCATTTGTTTCTCCTTTTGAGAATAAGTTGCTTATTTCTATTTTAGTCTATAACTGCTGCTTCATAAAATTGATATAAAATGTCACAATTCGTGACATTCTGTTAATATTTACTTCTTGCTTCTACGGTAACTGTCGGCAGCACAACCTCCACAGGGATTAACGGTAACACCCACCGCATCTCTCCAACGGAGGTTCCATGGAATGCCTACAGCTCAATTCATTGTCCATCAGAACTTAGTCTTAAAACTTTATTTAGCTTCTGGCTACTACAACATATATTTTCAGACTAGGAAATAGGAGATAATTTTCTATTGTTTTCCATACAAATCTTCATTCAAACCCATGTCTGATACTATACCTTGAGCGTGAACTAACCTATCTGCAGCAGAGAGAACATCATTCAGAGCGCCAAAAAAAGATATCTTCTGAGCAAGTAATTTCATTTCTTCAGTTACTTCTCGCTCTTTTTCGATGTTATCTGAAGCTCCTATTTGTTTTCTAGTCTCTCCTTGTATTACTTCATAGTAGGCTTGAGAATTTTGAAAGTATTCATGTAGTTCAGTTACCAACTTGGCAACTGAATAATTGTCAATGTCTAATTCTGGCTTTTTTTTGCTCATTCGGAGGAATTGAAATAAACTACAATCCTACTATTATATCAGAACCAGCTTTCAGCTCATCATCGACTAGATTAAATTTAGATATGTTGGATTTTTATTTTACTTTTAAAGATTAAGATATCATATTAACTTAAATATTTTTGTGTTCTAACGTACACTATCCATTTCAGCTATCAGCTATAAGTTTTCAGTTTTATGTAACTCTAGGTGAATTAATTAGGAAGCAAAGAAAATCTTTATCCCTTTGTAGAGTGCCAGATAGCGACACAGCCAAGGAGAGATTTAAAATCTTTTTTTTTTGTTAAGAAACTGACCAGTATAATTTTCCTAATATTTATGAAATTTATAGAAAATTATTTAACAACGGCCTTAACAATAATCATTATAAAGAAAGTTTTAAGCGACGCAGGCGATCGGAATAACTTCTAATTACATAAAGAGCAAACATAGGTGTTTCTTGGACTGCAAATAAAAATCTTTCTTGGTCAAGATAAGCTAATGTACATCCTGTTTTAGCAATAGCAGTAGAAGCGCGAGTATGGTCTTCATGTACTAATGCTCCTTCTCCAAACACATCACCTGTTTTTATTGTTTCAATAACTTGACCATTGACAAATAACTCAACCACTCCTTCAACAATTCCATACATTATATTACCTTCCTCTCCATCTTCAAAAATCTTATCTCCTGGTGCAAAAATTTTTTGTTCTGGTTGTTTCTGAAATAAACTTACAGTTTTTGCTGGTTCTAACATAACTTATGTAACTCCTATATCAATTCAATTAAGTAGTTGTGCGTTTAGGAATTTCCTAGTTGAGATACGGAACAAGGAAGACTTAACAATGATAGTGGATAATGAAAACTATCTCTAATAGACATCTCCAGAAAAGAGGGAGTAGGGAGTAGGAAGTAGAGGGAAAGAATTAATGTTTTCTACCCAATAATTGACTTGATTTTTTATTTTTGGAGATGTCTAATTATCAATTATCCATTATCAATTATCCATTATCCATTATCCATTAAATTTAGGTAATTACAGTTGGTTTTTCCCTACCTGTAAGATTCTTAATTTGAGCAATTTCATCTGCCAAACTAATTAGAGGAGATAAAGCTTTCTGAGTATCTTCGTCTTGCTTACTAACATCTGGTTCATAACTTTCAACATATAAACGTAGAGTTGCTCCTTGAGTCCCTGTACCTGAAAGTCGGAACACAATGCGAGAACCATCAGTAAAACCAATACGAATACCCTGTTTCTGACTCACGCTACCATCTATTGGATCTGTATAGCTAAAATCATCAGCATATTTTACCTCATATTGACCATATTGTTTTCCTGGCAAAGAAGGTAATAGGGAACGTAAATTATCCATCAAAGTATTAGCCTTATCACTTTCTACCCCTTCATAGTCATGGCGAGAATAATAATTCCGACCGTAAGTTTTCCAGTGTTCCTTAACAATATCTTCCACTGACTCTTGTCGTACTGCCAAAATATTCAACCAGAAAAATACTGCCCAAAGTCCGTCTTTTTCGCGTATATGATTAGAACCAGTACCAAAGCTTTCCTCACCACAAAGAGTTGCTTTATCCGCATCTAATAAATTACCAAAAAATTTCCAACCAGTGGGAGTTTCATAACAGTCCAAACCCATTTTCTGTGCTACTCTGTCTGCTGCTGCGGAAGTTGGCATCGAACGAGCAATACCTGCTAAACCAGAACTATATCCAGGAACTAACTTAGCATTAGCAGCCAATATTGCCAAACTATCGCTAGGAGTAACAAAGAAATTTTTTCCTAATACCATGTTGCGATCGCCATCCCCATCAGAAGCAGCACCAAAGTCAGGAGCATTATCACCAAACATGATTTCTACCAAGTCGTGAGCATACACTAAATTAGGATCGGGATGCCCACCGCCAAAATCTTCTAAAGGCATACCATTTTTGACTGTACCTGCGGGAGCGCCTAACCGTTGCTCAAAAATGTCTTTAGCATAAGGTCCCGTCACAGCGTGTAATGAGTCCATACACATCCCAAACTTACCAGACTTTAGCAGTTCCGATATTTTGCCAAAATCAAACAATGATTCCATCAACTCAGCGTAGTCTGCTACAGAGTCAATAACTTCTACAGTCATTTCTCCTAACTTCTGACTACCCAGTTGGTCTAAATTAATATCTGTAGCTTCGATAATTTTGTAGCTATCTATAACTTTACTGCGCTCATAGATGGCACTTGTCACTTTTTCGGGAGCGGGGCCACCATTACTAATATTGTATTTAACACCAAAGTCCTCTTCAGGTCCACCTGGATTATGACTTGCAGAAAGGATTATACCACCAAAGGCGTTATTTTTACGGATGATGCAGGAAGCAGCAGGAGTAGAAAGAATCCCTCCTTGACCCACTAACATTCGGCCCACTCCATTAGCGGCAGCCATTTTCAGAATTATTTGAATTGCCTGACGGTTGTAATAGCGACCATCACCACCAAGCACAAATGTTTGACCAGAAAAATTTTCTAGACTATCAAAAATAGACTGAATAAAGTTTTCTAGATAGTGGGGTTGTTTAAAAGTTGGCACTTTTTTACGCAGTCCAGAAGTGCCTGGTTTTTGGTCGCTAAATGGTTTGGTTACAACTGTTTGTATATTCATGGTTTATAGCAATTGAATTTAGAATTTAGAATTCTGTTAACAGGCTTTTGCACCAAATATGGCACTAATAGTAGAATTTAGAATTGAATTAATTAATCTCTTCTGAATTCTGACTTCTGTTCTAACTTTTACAACAAATATGGCACGTTAGAAAAATTAATTTTTTAGTGTTGAGTAAATGTGCTTATTATTAAGATGAGGTTAACTCCCCCGGCGGGAAGTCCCGCGCTCTCCATCCCCCCTAACCCCCCTTGGAAAGGGGGGAGGGGAGCGTCGGGATGAAAGCCGGGCGTGTGAGTGTGTGGTTTGTCGTTATTTTTGATATAATAGGTAAAGTAGAAATAAAGGTCGATATTATATGCTACTGAAATATAAGTACAAGCTCAAACCACATAAAAGACAAGCAGTGATTATATTGAGTTGGTTAGAATTAGCCCGAAAGCAATATAACTATCGTTTAGCTGAAAGGTTGAACTGGTTTGAAGCAACGCGCACACCAGTGAATGCTTGTCCACTTAATGTTTCAGTAGTAGGGACGTTGCATGCAACGTCCGTACACCGGATTTATCAAAATATCCCAGAATTTAGAGTACAAACACGGGACGGTAGAAAAAAGGACAGTAATGGTAATCCAATAACCAAGAAAGGGGATAAGTATCCGAATTTAGTCAATGGTTATGTTTTGTGGGAGACTGTTCAACTGGCAGATTTAGCACAAACTAAAAAACTCTTCCCTAAGTATAAGTCTATCCACTCCCAGGTATTGCAGGATGTCATCCAAAGAGTACAAAGAACAATGGATAACTTGTGCCTTATCTGACAAAAACGGTAAAACCAGTGGTAGACCTAAATTCAAAGGGAGGCATTACTATAACTCTTTTAGTTATCCTCAACTATCAAATGCAAATATTGTCAAAAATGCTAACGGTCGTTGCTGTGTCAATCTACCCAAAATTGGTTTAGTCCCTTTTGTGTATAATCGCCCAATACCAGTAGGATTCAAGGTTAAGACAGGTACTGTAATTAGAGAAGCGGATGGATACTATATCAGCTTAACTATAGAAGACAAAACCACACCTGTAGAGGTTGTAGAAATTCAACCCACCGAACAAAATTCATGCATGTATTGACTTGGGATTATTACACTATGCTGTTACATCTGATGGCGAGTTTATAGAAGTTCCTAAATTTTTCAGGCTCTCTGAGCGTCGCTTATCTAAACTACAGATGAGATTGGCTAAGAAACCAAAGCATTCAAAACCTTGGAAAATTCTCAAGGGAAAAATAGCCAGACTACATCAACTAATAGCTAGACAAAGATTAGACTGGCAATTCAAATTAGCTTATCATCTGTTTAGTGATGTAAGTATTATTTTCATTGAAGACTTGCAGATAGCTAATTTAGTTCGACGTTGCAAAGCCAAATTAGGTGACAATGGTCAATTCTTACCGAATGGTCAATCAGCAAAGTCAGGATTAAATAAGTCTTTGCAAGATGCTGCTTTGGGTCAATTTATTCAAGTTTTAGAGTATGTAGCTTGGAAACTGGGTAAGCGAGTTGTAAAAGTAGACCCAAAAGGTACGTCTCAGCATTGTTAGGAGTGTCTAAATAAAGTTTCTAAAAGTTTGTCGGAACGTTGGCATTCATGCCCAGAATGTGGCCAGGAATTAGATAGAGACTATAACTCAGCACTTCTAATACAAAAAATAGGATTGTTATCAACACAGGAGGAGGACATCACTTCTGTTAAAACTGCGGTCAGGGCCTCCTTGGCTGAAGAATTCCGCGCTCTCCCGTAGGGGAGCGTCGGGAGTATGTCAAGACAATATCAATTATTGTTCATTTATTATTGTTTGCAATGTTAAACTTGAAACAATGAGTATGGTTTGAAAATAATGACTTGTAATTGTAATCTTGATTTCAAGAATGGGACATTGAAAGCTTATTTGATGTCATTAAGACCTAACCAGTGGACAAAAAACTTATTGGTCTTCGCTGCACCACTTTTGGCTTTTCAGATCAATCTAAGTTCTTTTTCCTCTACTCTCATAGCATTCTGCCTATTTTGTCTAATATCTAGTAGTTTTTACCTGTTAAACGATGTAAAAGATCTAGAGTCAGATCGTCAACATCCAGTTAAATGCAATCGCCCGATTGCAGCGGGGTATGTCAGTGTGCCCATCGCTGTAGCTATGGCCAGTTTTTTTATATTAGTATCCCTTGGTTTTAGCTGGTTTTACAACTCATCCTTGGGAGCAGTGCTTACCTGTTACTCTCTGATCCAGGTTGCCTACAATCTAAAGCTTAAACAAGTGCCACTATTGGATATCGCTTGTATTGCTAATGGCTTTGTTTTAAGAGCTTGCGCTGGCTTTGTTGTCACCCACACATATCCCTCCCCATGGTTTTTGATATTTATAGCAATGCTTGCCCTGTTTTTGGCGATCGAGAAGCGTAAGGCAGAGTTACAAATGTTGCAAATCCAAGGAAAAATCGGTACCCGTGAGGTTCTCAAATTATATTCCTTACCACTGCTCAATCGCATGGAAAGCATTGTCGCAACTGGGGCAGTTATGAGCTATGCTATTTGGTGTTCTGGCTGGAATAGCAGTTCTGATTCTTGTGGCGTACAAACTCCTTGGACGATCCTTACTTTGCCGTTTGTGCTTTACGGTATCTTCCGATATCAGCTCTTAGGTGACTCCCCAGCAGAGGTTGATCAGGTACAAAAACATCCCGAACACCTCAAGGTAGACAATCAAAAGACAGAGGTTCCTGATCGCATTTTACTGTCTGACAATCACATTAAATATACAATAATTGCTTGGCTAATAACATATACTTTGATACTCTGGCTCAACAGTCTAGGTCTTATTTAGTTATACCGTTTCACGGAATTCATGCATTCAAAACTCAAAAGTAAAATGAATTATTATCAATAGATTATTAATTATACCTTCCTGTTCCCTATAGAAACTAATATACCTCTCCAAAAATCAAAAGTAAAATGAATTATTATCAATAGATTATTAATTATACCTCCCTGTTCCCTGTTCCCTGTTCCCTCTTTGATCGAGATGTCTAATAATGAATTTTGAATCAACTATATCTGCACTTTGTTACACATTTATTAATAAACACTCAGACAAACATCAGTCTATGTTACACTTCCCTAACAATCAAGTTGTTGAGTTTGTCAGATCGCAACATAGAAATATGCCTGATTACCTAAAACTACCACTGTTTATCCTCACAGCTATTTTTGATTTGTGGTCAATCATTAGACGAGGAAAAAGGTTTCATCAACTTCCACCGACTATCCGAGGACATCAGATTGCAGCTTGGAAAATGTCACCCCTAAGAGTTTGTCGTGACCTGATGCGATTTTACGAAAGCTTAACTATATTCAGTTATTACGCGAGCAAGGAAAAATTGACATGACAGTATGCGAACATAACATTCTCACCGAGCCAGATACTGCTCTCAACTGCGAAGTTGCTATTGTTGGCTCTGGTCCAGGGGGTGCCGTTACTGCTGCAACCCTTAGTAAAGCTGGACTGGACGTTTTACTTATTGAAGAAGGTCCTTATTTGCCCTTAGAATCATGTGCCCCCTTTTCTCAACAAGAGATGGTGCAAAAATATCGGAATCGCGGCCTTACCGTTGCCTTTGGCGCTCCTAAAATTCAGTACATTGAGGGAAGGTGTGTCGGTGGTGGCAGTGAAGTCAATAGCGGACTCTATCACCGCACTCCCTCCGATGTTTTGGCTCACTGGCGAGAAAAATTTCAGGTGCAAAATTTGACACAAGCAGAGCTTGAACCTCACTATGAAGCCTGCGAAAATGCCGTTAGCATTAGCTACCTACCTGGTAAACCCTCCCTAGCTTCTCTAAAATTGCAGGAAGGCGCAACTCAGCTTGGATGGCAATCCCAGGAAGTACCCCGTTGGTTTAAGTATGAGTCAAATAACGACTCCAGTGTTCCCCTCAAAGGAACTAAGCAATCTATGACGAAAACTTATGTGCCTGAGATGCTACGCACAGGGGGGAAAATTCTAGCCAACACTAAAATTAAAATTATCCGTCGCCAGGGCGATCGCTGGATTCTACAGGGACGTTATACCAATAGCTCCTCTTCATACCAAATTAAGATAACTGCCAAAACAGTTTTTATTGCTGCTGGAGCAGTACACACACCAGCACTGCTACGCCGTAGTGGCATCACTCGCAATATAGGCAACGCGCTACAGATGCACCCCACTGTCAAAGTTGTTGCTCAATTTTCAGAACCTGTTAGCTCTGCACAATTAGATGTAGCCGTCCATCAGGTGAAAGAGTTTGCACCGCAGCTAAGTTTTGGAGGCTCTATAAGTTCGCTGCCTTACCTACAGCTAGCCATGGTTGATTACCCTGAGTACGCCCAGGAGGTAAATCAGCACTGGCAAAATATGAACATCTACTATGTCTCACTGGTTGGCACAGGTAGGGGTACTGTTCGTTGCTTACCAGGATTTGACGATCCATTGGTGCGTTACAATCTGCCCTCTGATGATTTGAAGGTATTAGCTAGTGGTCTGAAAAATCTATGTCGGTTATTAATGGCTGCCAAAGCTAAAGCTCTATTTCCGCTAGTACCAAACGCAACTAGATTGACTCAACTAGCTGAGATAGATCGGCTACCCCAACAACTTCCCTCAGATACCAGTCTGATGACTGTTCACTTGTTTTCATCTTGCCCAATGGGAGAAAACCTAGACTTATGTGCTACAAACTCCTTTGGTAAAGTTCACGGACAGGAAAATCTCTATGTAGCTGATGCTAGTTTACTCTGCACTGCTCCAGGAGTTAATCCTCAAGGATCTGTGATGGCTATTGCCCGACGAAATGCTTTACATTTTTTAGAAGAAAGTTAGACCTATGAATTTTGATACACCTTTAGTTTTAGTAACGGGAGCTAATGGCTGGCTAGGATATAGTCTAGTCAAAGCACTGGTTGCAGGATTACCAGACTGTGAAGCCCTCCGACATCCACAGCAAGACCTCAAAATTCGCTGCTTTGTGTTACCAGGGAGTGATGAGAAATCTCTCAAAGCGCTTTCGAAACACATAGAAGTGGTATCTGGAGACCTGCGTAACCCAGAAGATTGCGCTCGCTTTTGTCAGGGTGCGGAAGGGGCGATTTTATTTCATACAGCAGGAATAATTCATCCCCAAAAAACTGATGAATTTTATCAGATCAACGTTAGGGGAACTGAGAATCTTCTGGCATCTGCTCATCGTGCCTTGGTTAAACGAGCAGTGGTTATGTCTTCTAACTCTCCCTGTGGTTGTAATCCTCATTCTGACCATCTATTTGATGAAACCTCTCCCTATAATCCGTATATGGGGTATGGACGATCTAAAATGCAGATGGAGTTAGCCATTAAGACATTTTTTGATGCTGGAAAACTTGAAACCGTTATTATCCGTGCGCCTTGGTTTTACGGTCCCTATCAGCCACCACGGCAAACACTGTTTTTTGAAATGATTAGAACTGGCAAGTGCCCAGTTGTTGGTGATGGTAACAATTTGCGATCGATGGCTTATACTGATAATCTCTGTCAAGGGATGATTTTGGCAGGGATTACTCCCGCAGCTAAGGGGGAAACTTATTGGATTGCAGATGAGCGACCTTACACGATGAATGAAGTGGTTGACACCGTTGAAAATCTCTTAGAAACGGAATTTAATCAAATTTGTCGCCACACACGTCTGAAATTGCCGAGTTTTGTGAGTGAACTCGCCCTGTTAGTAGATGGGAGTTTGCAAGCAATAGGGGTTTATCAACAGAAAATTCATGTACTTTCTGAAATGAACAAAACCATTGCCTGCTCAATTGTTAAAGCGGAACGAGAGCTAAATTACCAACCTATGATTGACTTAAAAGAAGGAATGCGTCGTAGTTTGAAATGGATGTTTGATAACAAGAATACAACTGCTTCTTGAGTAGGGGAGTAGGGGAGTGGAGGAGTGGGGGAGTGGGGGAGTAGGGGAGTAATTTTTTTGCCTGACTTTTGCCCGAAATACTAACTTTTTGGGCGTTGCTGAATTAAGGGATGAATATTTAAGTGGGAACGGGCAAGATGCCCATTCCACAAAATTATTAAAATCATCCCACATTTATGCAACCCCACTTTTTGAGCATGAAGATCTGAAAACCAGCTATTTTTCAAGACCATTAAAGGCTAATATAAAATCTGGTTGAACAGTCGTCATTGCGACGATAGGAAGCAATCTCAGGGGATCGCGGAGATTGCTTCCTTCCACGAGTGACACTAGCAATGACGCAGACTATAGTAATTATGTTGAATGTTATTTATTCAGGACTTATATAGAATCCGATTATATAATATATGTTCATAATTCTATCTAGACTTTAATATTCAATCTGCCCATCTCTCTATCAATAATCTCCCCCAAATATAGAATTACAGCACTTTTTAGGATGGTGAGGTACATTAGAAGACTAATCTTTCTTGCCTATCTACTAAAGCAATAAAAATTTGTACCTCACGCACCTCCGAAACTGCTGTAAGTCTTCAACCTGAAGGGTTGGAAAACTCACTGAGGGGTTAGACCCCAAACTGCAACGTTATAGTTATTGAAATTTTTGGATGATATAGAATCCGGTTATACAATATATGATGTTCATAATTCTCGGAGTTGACTTCAATATTCAATCTTCCCTACTCCCCCAATCCCTCGCTCCCCTACTGCCAAAACTATATAATAAGTATTCAACCAAATTTGATATTACGCACATAAACCCAGAAACCGGGTTTTTTCGTAGATATTTATTGCCAAAACAACGATTTGTCCTAAAAACCCGGTTTCTCTGCCTAAGTCCTATTATTTATTGAGGTAAAATTATGAATGTTATGTCTTCTGCTTTGGTAACTGGTGGCTCTGGATATTTTGGATCACTGTTGGTAAAAAAACTACTTGAAAAAGGGATATCTTGCAGTATCCTAGATATAATTGATGCACCCGATCGCCCCTCCAATGTTCAGCTATTCCAATGCGATATTCGAGATGCTGAAGCAGTCAAAGCTGCCTGTAAAAATGTAGATGTAGTTTACCACAGCGTTGCACAAGTTCCACTAGCTAAAAATAAAGAATTGTTCAACTCTGTAAATATCCAAGGAACTGAAAATATTTTAGCAGCAGCACTAGCAAACGGTGTTCAAAAAGTTGTTTATACCTCATCTAGCTCAATTTTTGGAATACCTAAGAAAAATCCTGTCACAGAAACTGACATACCTAAGCCACTAGAAGCTTATGGTAAAGCTAAACTAGAAGGTGAGCATCTGTGCAAAAGGTATATTGAGCAGGGATTAGATATTTCAATAGTGCGCCCACGCACCATGCTCGGTCATGGTCGTCTGGGAATTTTTCAAATTCTGTTCGAGTGGATTCGCCAAGGCTATAATGTACCAGTTCTGGGAAAAGGTGGGAATCTTTATCAATTTGTTCATTCTGACGATCTTGCTGAAGCGTGTATTTTAGCAGCAAATCGTCCCGGGTCTGAACTTTACAACTGTGGTACAGACCGCTTTGGTACGATGCGAGAGCTTCTAGAAGCACTTTGTCAACACGCCAAAACTGGCTCCCTAGTTAAAGGAGTACCAGCTAGACCGACTATTTGGGCGATGAAGGCAACGACTGCTTTAGGGATTTCTCCTTTGGGAATGTATCATGCCATGTTATACGGTGGAGAAATGTATTTTGATATTTCCAAAGCTAATACAGAGCTGGGTTGGCAGCCACAATATTCTAATAGTGAAATGCTGATCCAGAGCTATGAGTGGTATTTAGCTAATCGCGCAACTGTGTTAACCTCTAGTGGTGGCAGTCCTCATCGCTCTGCAGTCAAACAGGGAGTGTTGAATGCAGTAAAGTGGATTCTTTAGCTGAATGTCTAGCTCGAAAAATATAAAACTTTAATAAAGAAAAACCTGGTTGCAGTCGCATAAGTGTTAGTATTAGAAGTTACGCAAATTTTTAGACAACACGCTATTCCTACGAGGGCGAATGCCATTCGCCCCTACATCTGGTGTATATTTTCATATTTTGCGTAAGTCCTGAGTATGCTTATGCTTTTTTCTTGTACTTGAAAAGCCGTATAAAATTATGAATCAAACTCAACTATTATTCATCGACTCCAAGGTAGAAAATTATGATCGCCTCATCTCACAGGTTCACCCTCAGACAAAAGTAGTTATCCTACAACCAAATCAAAATGGTATAGATCAAATATCTCAAAGTCTAGGTGAATGTTTTGATGTGAATACAGTTCATATTATTTCTCATGGCGCAAAAGGTGCTTTGTCTCTGGGAAACAGTATCCTGAAAAACGACAATATTCATCTATATGTTGAGAGTATTCAGCAGTGGGGTAAATATTTGTCTGCTGATGGGGAAATATTAATTTATGGTTGTCAGGTAGCAAGTGGTAAAGAAGGTAAAGAATTTGTCCGACAACTACATCAACTCACAGGAGCAAATATTGCTGCCTCGGAAACACTGACTGGAAATGTTAACAAAGGTGGAAACTGGTATTTAGAAGTAATATTCGGTCAACTCAAGTCAGCATTAGCATTTACACCGGAAGTTAGAGCGAATTATGTCGGGGTATTGGCAAATATTGTGGTGGATACTACTAATGATGTAGTAGATGATAGTGATGGTGTGACTTCTCTGCGGGAAGCAATTATTGAAGCTAACAGTACCCCAGAAAATGATACAATTCAACTGACAGCAGGAGCAACTTATGATTTGACTATTTCAGGCAGTGATGAGGATGCTGCTGCAACAGGAGATTTAGACATTCTTGCTGGAGGTGGAGAAATAACAGTTATTTCTGAGGGAGAAGAACAAGCTGTTATTGATGCAGGAGGTGAAACTGGAATAGGCGATCGGGTGTTTCATGTTTTATCAGATGCTGCTCTACAATTGGAAAATATCGAGGTAACTGGTGGGTTTGTAACTAATGGTTCTGGTGGAGGAATTTCCAACTCAGGTACAATTAGTATCAACAACAGCACTATTAGTGGTAATTTAGAAGATTTTTTGAGTGATGGTGGTGGAGGGATCTACAACACAGGTACAGCTAATATCACCAACAGCACTATTAGTGACAACTCAGCATTTTATGGTGGAGGGATCTACAACACAGGTACAGCTAATATCAGCGACAGCATTATTAGTGGTAATTTTAGTAATACTGCTGGTGGAGGCATCTTAAACCACTATGGCACCGTTACTATTAGTAACAGTAATATTAGCGGCAATTCGGCAGATTTTGACGGTGGAGGCATCCAAAACTCAGGTACAGCTAACATCAGCGACAGCACTATTAGTGATAACTCAGCAGGTGTTGGTGGAGGCGCTTCAAACTTATTAGGCACAATTAGTATCACTAACAGCACTATTAGTGGTAATTCAGCTTCCAACGGTGGTGGTATAGGCAACTTCTCAGGTGGTTTTGAAAGCGACTCAGGTATAGCTAATATTAACAATAGCATTATTAGTAATAATTCAGCAGATACAGCAGGTGGTATCTACAACTCAAATACAGTCAATATCAGCAACAGCGTTATTAGTAACAATTCAGCAGAACGTCGTGGTGGTGGCATTGACAACTTAGGTACAGTTAGTATCATTGACAGCACTATTAGTGATAATTCAGCTAACCGTGGTGGTGGTATCAGAAACTCAGATGGTACAGCTAGTATTAGCAATAGCACTATTAGTGGTAATTCAACATTTTTTTATGGTGGAGGTATCTACAACTTAGGTGCTACAGCTATTGTTAACAACAGCACTATTAGTGGTAATTCAGCGTCCAACGGTGGTGGAGGCGGTATCGGCAACCTTGGTGTAGCTAGTATTAGCAATAGTACCATCACTAATAATGAAGCTCCTTCAGACTTAGGAAGTGGTATTTTCCAAAAAGCAGCATCTATTTACATTGATGAGAATAATGGTAACTACACCTTTTACGCCAATGCCACTGTAACCTCTAGCATTATCTCTGGTAATATTAACAGTGACGTTGACTCTGTAGAAAATGATAATACTCTTACCAGTGGCGACAATAATCTTATTGGTACAGGTAACGCTATCAATGACTTCAATGGTAACAACGACCAAACAGGTCTTACCAATCCTCTACTTGGAGAATTAGCTGACAATGGTGGTTCCACATTGACCCATCTACCTCTTCCCAATAGTCCTGCCATTGATGTAGGCAGTAATCCCAACAACCTTGATACAGACCAACGGGATGAACTAAGATTTGTAGGCAGTGCAGTTGATATCGGTGCAGTAGAAGTGCAAGCTACACAAATTACTGGTACTCCTGAAAATGAAATTATCAATGGTACAAATGAAAACGATACCATTACAGGTTTAGCAGGTAATGACACTATAGATGGTCGTGGTGGTGATGACCAAATTATTGGTAGTCGAGGTAATGACTTCCTCTTTGGCAAAGAGGGAAATGATACTCTCCAAGGTCGTCTCGGCAACGATCGCCTCTTTGGTGGTAATGGTGACGACTCTCTCCTTGGTGGTCAAGGTCGCGATCGCTTCAGCGGTGGTGCTGGCGACGATACTCTTACTGGAGGAGCAGGTATTGACCGCTTTATTTTCAATACCAATCAAGAATTTACTCCTGAAGATGTGGGAGTAGATACCATCACCGACTTTGTTCCTGGAAGGGATATAATTCTGCTGAATAAAAGTACATTTACAGCGATCGCTAGTGACTCAGGAACAGGTTTTAGTTTAGATGCGGAATTTGCCGTAGTTACCAATGACTCTGATGCCGAAACCTCAGTAGCAGTAATTGTTTACAACAGGATCAACGGCCAATTGTTCTACAATGTTAATGGTACAGAAGCCGAATTTGGTAGTGGTGGTCAATTTGCTAATCTGGCTAATGCTCCATTTATTGGTGAGGATAGTTTCTTCCTGAGAGAATAATGAATAGGGAAAGATCAGTAGGAGCATCTTGCTCCTCTTTTTCCCCTACTCCTTATTCCCTCTTTTATGGATTATTTTCAATACTACCTGTAGCCGAAGCAGGGGTATCACCAGCAGTATTCTGTGGTTGTTGTATAAGTTGCTTTTGTTTATTGCGGAACTGTGTTGCTGCGTCATTTAGACTGTCACGTTGTTCGAGCATATACTCCTTCATATTCCGGTTATCTCCCAGTCTGGAGTTATGAATAATATCGAACATATCTATCCCGCCTGAACCAGTGAAAGGATCGGGATTATCTATTGTTTGTAAATCCTGTAAAGGATTAGCTGTATTATTTTCATAAGATTGAGCCAAACTGGGCTGAGGCAGGAAAATGGTGATTATTCCTGTAGTTAAGGTGCTGAAAAGAATTTTGGTGAAAAATTGGACAGACATGATAATGTAGTGTTTTGTTTTTTTAGGGAACTTTTAAATAGAAGTTTACTAAATATATCGAAAATTACCTATAATATCAAATCCGGTTAAACAGTTATAGATTGCTTCAGTCTTGATTGAGTCAGGAGTCGTAGGGGCGATTTCGTTCCGAATGCTGTCGCTTTCCGCGTAATTAGGAGCATGACAAATGGAAATCGCCCGTACAGGAGTCAGGAGGGTAGAGAATTACAAAGATTTAGTAGTTATGACGATTTGAGATTTTTTTTATGTCCAATCAAGCGGATTTGGTATAATTTGAACACCTATAGAATCTGTACTGGTTTGAATATTAGACCTCTCCGGAAAAGAGGGAACAGGGAACACTTAACTCTTAACTGGAAGAAGTAATTGATAATTTCTGGATAAGAATTGATTCTATTTTTAATTTTCACGCCTATGTCTATTAGAGTCAGAATAAATAGCTTTGATGTTATTCTTAGTTCATAAATTTACGAAACTGCTGTATAGCAGTCGAAGCAAAGGTTAGGACAGTTATAAATCCTGTTTGCGCAGCATGACCTAGGAAAAACCCTTTGATAGTATGCTGCTCCCTGTTCCCTGTTCCCTGTTCCCTTTTCAAGTAGCGCTATATCTCAACAAATAGGTTGTTTTCCTGGTTTGACAGCATGAACATACTCACTACCAGAATCAGGCCAATCTCTGCGATAAGCTGCTAACTCTGGTTTTCCCCATCCCAACTGTAACAGCATCTCCAGAAAATTTGATTTTTCCCACTTCAGCATATTTGCCCATTCTGTACGTTGGGCGATCGCTTCAACCTCCTGTATTTCTATTGAGCGAAATTCTCGACCATGACTTATGCTTAAATATAAATCCATCCCTACTATCACTTGGTTCCAGAAGTCTAACACAGAAGCCTTTGCTGCCTGCAAAATTTTTAAGTCATCCGATAAAGCAATTAACTGTTCATGCACCACAGGAAAAATAATAGTTTTCTCATTAACCGTCACTTGTCGCCACACAATACCAGAGACCAAATATTCTCTTTGGTAGCGATGAATAGCAGCTTTAAAATCTTGATAAGCAGTAAACTTTTGGAAAGCCTCTGGTTTGAGAAATTGGTCAACCACTGGGTTTCCAGTACGAGGAGTTGCAGCCAAATTAAGACGTTGGCCTTGTATACAAGCTCGCCGCTCTGCAGCTAAGATATCTATTAGCTCAATAGTGCTGTAGACCTTTGACATGAGGACATATTATTGTCAGGGTTGGATAAAATGTCTTTATTTTGACACACTTTTAGCTAGGGAGTAGGAAAGTTTGGGTAGTCGGTGGACTGGGAATATAGGGAAATAGCAATCAAATATAGCACTCAGGACTTACGCAAAAAATGGAATTATACACCATGTGTAAGGGCGAATGGCATTCGCCCCTACTAGATATGGTGGTTCCGCGTAAGTCCTAGCACTATTATTTAGAAATAATATAATTTTTTCAGCTTTATTACTACCGCAGGCATTCTCACTCTTCTCAAATTTAGTCCATACAGCAAATGTAGGGGCGAATGGCCATTCGCCCCTACGGACTTAAGCTAGATCACTGAAACCTAAATTAAGCAGACTGACTTTCTACCATTTGATTTTCCTGGCGTAAATAAGCTTCAATAAATTGGTCTAACTCACCATTCATCACATCTGTAATGGCAGTAGTCTCTTCCTGAGTCCGTAAATCTTTGACCATCTGATAAGGATGAAAAACATAGTTACGAATTTGATTACCCCAAGCAGCTTCTACCATATCACCACGAATTTCACCAATTTCTTGGGCGCGTTGCTCTTGAGCTATTACCAGTAACCTAGCTTTTAGTAATGTCAAAGCTTTCTCCTTATTTTGTAACTGACTCCGCTCTTGGGTACAACGCACAGCAAGACCAGTTGGAATATGAACTACTCGTACCGCTGTCTCTACTTTATTCACATTTTGACCACCCTTACCACCAGCACGAGAAGTAGTAATTTCCAAATCCTTATCTGGAATATCCAACTCTACAGAATGGTCTAATATCGGCATCACTTCCACACCAGCAAAACTGGTTTGTCGTTTGCCATTAGCATTAAAAGGTGAAATTCTGACTAAGCGATGAGTACCTTTTTCTGTCTTTAGATAACCGTAGGCGTAGCGACCAATAATTTCTAAAGTTGCAGACTTAATACCTGCTTCGTCTCCCTCAGAAATTTCGGCCAACTGCACCTTATATTTGTGGTCTTCTCCCCAGCGAGTATACATCCGCAGCAACATATCCGCCCAATCTTGAGCATCTGTACCTCCTGCACCAGCATTAATAGTGACAACTGCTCCATTTTGGTCATAGAGACCGGATAATAATTGCTGCAACTCCCATTGATCTAACTCGCAGTTGAGATTAGAAATTGTCAAATTCGCTTCTGCAAGTAAAGATTCATCTGTTTCTAGTTCCAATAACTCAACGATCGCCCTAGTATCTTCCAGATTATTTTGCCATTGTTGATATTGCTGGAGATGAGACTTCAGATCGTTAAGTTCTTGCAGAGTATTTTGTGCCGTCGTTTGGTCTTCCCAAAATTCTGGTTGAGCTGCAATTTGTTCTAAATCTTGGATTTTTGCTTTTAGTGCCGGAATGTCAAAGATAGTCCTGGGTTGTTCCCAGGCGAGAGGACAAATTTTCTATTTCTCGTTTAATGTCTAATACTTCCATGGCGATCGCCTCCTAATCAAAAAAGTCTTTGTTTGTTGTTGTGTTAACTGCACTCCGAATATATCTGCCGGCACGGTTAACGCTAAAACGCACAATTATTAGTGTTTGACAAAGATCGTATTACAACTTACCAAATTTTAGCCATAAATACAGACCCTAAAAGTTTGGCACTAAATTTAGCTGTGTCAGTCTACTACAACTAGAATTACTGGTAGTAACCTAGAAAGTTCTAGGTTTTAGGGAAAATACCAAAAGTAGGGGTTTGGTTACCAAACCCCCACTACAGAATAGCAGAGTTATTTCATCAAATGCTCACTGCTATCAATAACCTAGTCGCGACCACCACTACTAATGGCAATTAAAAGTCGCAGAATAAATACGAAGAGATTGATGTAGGTTAAATACATTGAGAGAGCTGCAGGAATATACTGATCGTCCCGATAAGTACGGGGCAAAATGTAAAAATCTACTACTGCAGCACCAGCAAATAAAAATACACCAATGCCAGAAATACCTATTTCTAACCAACCTGCTGTATAAATACCGAAAAAGCTAAAAATAACTTGGCCGACAACTGCTACCAATAGAGCCATTATTCCCAGGCTGACAGTCTTTGTCAAGGCCATGCCATCTTCTTCGGACAGATTAGACCCTATTTGACGAGCTGCAATAAAGGTGACACCACAACCCAGGGCAGCAAAACCTACTCCTCCAATACCTACTCCTTGGGTACTTAAAGCTACAAATACTAAACCACTCAGGGTATATCCAGATAGCAAGCTATAAGTAGCTAATAAAGGTAGAGCTACATTGTTATTGCCCCGTTCTGCAATTCCACGGGCAACAAAAAATAAGACTAATTCTGCCACTAAGGCTATCCAGAATGTAGTCATAAATAGACCAGGGTTAGAGCTTAAGACTCCTAGACCACCAAATGTACCTAATGCTGTGAGGATTAGGCCACCCCCTACAAATGGTAAAGCATTAGCAATCACGTTTGGGCCAACTAAGGATTGCTTTTGGGCCTCACGCATTGCTTGACGGAAATTACTGGTATTAGCCATGATAGTTTCTCTTAGTTAATCAAAAAGGATTTCTACATATACATCTTAAATTGTGACACCTGAGTTTATTTTGTGCAGATACCAGATTACCGACTATTTGTAAATAATTACAGAATGATTCTTGTTTTAAAACTTAATTGTTTTTTTACGATTAGCGATCGCTGTTTTATAATCGTTGCTGCCGAGCAAAGGCAAAATATCAATAATATCATGTATCGTAAAAAACTTTTGCAAGAGGTCTAAATCTTTAGACATTTCGCTGGGCAATATGAAACACAGAGCATAGCGTTAGCTGTATCGCTTCATGTTAACTGCTTTAGGACTGTGGAACTTCTACTTGATGGGTGCAACCCATAATTGGACAATTTTATTTTCCTATAAATTACGAGATTATAACAGAAAATGCTTGTTTGACAGATTCAAAACTCGATCAACTTATCAAACAAGTTTAGTTGCACCGCTGATACTACTATCTTTTCAAACTTTCTTTGATAAATGTGATATACCACCTAATGATCCATCCCATACTAACAGCTTGATTTTTCATTAACTGTGAGTTCGGATAGCCTCATCCAGGGATTTTTTTTGATTCAAAGTCCCGTTTAATAACTGAGCTTGTCTTACTAAAATTACTATTTATTTAATTTCCTATAATATGATTTTATTACATACTTTTGTCAACTCAACTATCAGCTACAAAAAGTGTTATAGATCGAGCCCCCCTTTTTTGGGTCTGCTTTATAAACATCTTTATACTTAATACTTAACATAAACATAAAGTTTGACAAAATAGACATATTATGTATAAGTCTGGGGGCTGCTTTTTAGGAGAAAAAATGTAATTTGGAATACATTTTCTTGAGAACCTTAAGTAGTTTTGCTTACTTATCTAGACTGTTTCTCCCTGCTCCCCACAAGGGTTTCAGGAGTTCCTGATCAGGGATAGCTTTTAGTGGGAGGCTTTATACCCAGGTTTCCGGTAATGGTACCCTGCTTACTTCAACCTAAAAATCTAAATTTTCCTGTTTTTTCCAATAGGTTAAGTATGGTTGAGGTCTGTTTATATCCTATCCGCTCTTGTTTTTCAGACTATGCAGTAGTTCTAGTACCTAAAGCTTTGTTGTAACTGATAAACTATGCTTGTTCAAGAATCAAACCAACTTACTCTTAACTCCAGTTTGGCCAATCTCCCTAGCCATAACTTTCAAGTTAATAAAATGACTTTAGGTAAGGTTGTCAAGGATGAATTTGATAACCATCCAACACTTCCAGGAGTCCTGATTACAGACCAGCCAAAAATCATTGGCATGATTTCTAGAAGTAAATTTTTTGAGTGGCTCAGTCATGGCATTTACCTCAACAAACCGATTGTAATAATGTGGGAAAAAATTAGGGAGATGTCCCGGGTGAATTTCGATCTGGAGAGTTGTCCAATTGCACCTCTATTGCTACTCACTGAAGTTTCTACCATTAATCAAGCAGTAGAACTAGCTCTCAAACGACCTGAAAATTTTACTTATGAGCCTGTTATCATCTTATATCCCAATGGTAACTGGAAGTTAATGGACATCAAGATTTTGCTCAGAGCTCAATCCCGGTTGTTTGAACTGGCCCAACAAGCTGCTGATAATGCCAATCGAGCTAAAACCGAATTTCTGGCCAACATGAGCCATGAACTACGAACTCCCCTCAATAGTGTCATTGGTTTTGCTCAGATTCTCAGGAATACTTCTTTGGAATCTGAACAACAGGAATATTTGAAGATTATCAACGACAGTGGAGAACATTTATTATCTTTGATTAACAATATTTTGGAATTGTCTAAAGTTGAAACTGGTCAAATTAACCTTGATGAGACAGATTTTGACCTCCACAGTTTGCTTCAAGATGTACAAGATATGTTTTATGTGAAGCTTCAAGAAAAAGAGCTTGAGTTTATATTAGAATCAGATTCCGATTTACCCCAATATGTTTCTACTGATGAGGGTAAGCTGCGACAAGTGTTAATTAATTTGATTGCTAATGGAATTAAGTTTACTCAAAAGGGGAAGATAATTTTAAGAGCTAAAGTTGAGAACCAAACTCCAACAGATAATCAATATCAACTGCATTTAGAAGTAGAAGATACAGGTCCTGGTATTTCTTCAGGAGAAGTAGATAAGTTATTTTTGCCTTTTGAGCAAGCGACTTTAGGACGTAAAATTAGACAAGGTACTGGATTAGGTTTAGCTATTACTCATAAGTTTGTTACGTTAATGGGGGGTAAGATTAGTATTAGGAGTCGCCTTGGTGTAGGGACTTGTTTTCAACTGTGGATTCCCATTCGTCTGAGTTTTAGTGAAGTTATTATTGAGAGGGGAACTAGGAAAAAGGCGATCGCTTTAGCTCCCGGGCAACCAAACTATCGTGTCTTAGTGGTAGATGATGAAACTGATAATCGTCTACTATTGTTAAATTTACTGAAATCAGTGGGATTTTCTGTGCAGGAAGCTAGTAATGGACAAGAAGCGATCGATATTTGGTCTGCATGGGAACCTCATTTAATTTTAATGAATTTGCGGATGCCACAGATGAATGGATATGAAGCTACCAAACAGATTAGACAATGGGAATTAAAGTTAAATAAACAAAGTTTTTTTACTAAAATTATTGCTCTGACTGCTAGTGTTTTTCAAGAACATAAAGAGTTAGTGTTGGCATCTGGTTTTGATGAGTACATGATCAAACCTTTTGATGTGGAGGATTTATGGCAGAAAATTAGCTTTTGTCTGGGAATAGAGTTGATTTATGAAGCAGTGCTGGAGGTAAATGATAAGGGACTAAAAAAGATAATTTGTGGTCAACAACAAACGACTTCAGCAGATTTTTCAGTAGTTTTCAAAGATATGCCTTCTCAATGGTTAGCGGAACTTTATGAAGCTTCTACTCAACTGCGAGGTAAAAAAGTGATGCAACTTATTCAAGATATTCCACCAGAAAAAGCTAATCTCGCTGTTCAACTGCAAACTTTTGCAGAAAATTATCAATTTGAGGAGATTGTTAGATTACTGAATTATCTTAATTAGGGTTTGCGCTCAAAAGTCTTTTAGTAGGGGTAGGAGTCAGGAGTCAGGATTCAGGAGTCAGGAGTCAGGAGAGATTGGAATTTAGAGGAGGTAGGAGTAATATCATGTCCGGTTGAATAGTTATAAATAAAAATGGAGGAGTAATGAGTAATGAGTAATGAGTAATGAGTTATGAGTTATGAGTTATGAGTTATGAGTTATGAGTAATGAGTTATGAGTTATGAGTTATGAGTTATGAGTTATGAGTTATGAGTTATGAGTTATGAGGAGGGAATTTTAAGCTATAAATGAAGAGAAAGTTTTTTGGTCGCGTAAGCGGAAGGTCGTTCTATCACGCTCTTATCCGGACATGATATAAGAATTGTCAGAGTGATTTTTCCGCGATAGTCAGCCCAAAATACTAGCTTTTTGAGCATTTTTAACTGAAAACTTGGCATTTTGTAAAGGCTATAAAAAAACTCAAACCTTTATATATCAATGCTTTTATAATTAATCAGCAAGCCATAATTAAATTAAAACTCTAACTTCTGCACTGCCCTTCTTTCCTTAAGAAATGCGATCGCAAAGACCGTGAATGTTTGTGGATGAGTAACCGCAGAAGGTCGAGCGTGGAAGGTAGGGATGTTGCATACAACAGTAGTATCGGTATAAAAAAGTGTAGAAACCGGGGAAAGTATCAAATTCCCTAGAATACTAACATCAACCTCTCACAAACCCGGTTTCTTACAGCAGTTTTCATTTGCTTAAACCACAGTAGGGACGTTCCATGGAACGTCCCTACAAGATTCTGGTTGTGACAATGTAGTTCATCAATATGAAAAGCGCTCTATAATGCTCCAAACAATTGTGTGGTGTAAAATATAGATGTTTCTCGGAAACTGATAGCTGTTAAGGTAGTTTCGATCTAGGAAGGTAACCGATCGCTGAATGCTTAGATATTAACAGGACTTACGCAATCCCTACCAAGAAACCGGGTTTCTTGTTTGATTATTGTCTCTCAAACCACTAAGCTTTGTTGATAAACCCGGTTTCTGCGTAAGTCCTAATTAAGTAACAAATTTTCCTTGAGCAACCATCACAACATTTCCACCTACAAATACTTCTATTTCCTCTGCTTTTTTCTCAGCTTTTAACAATAATAAAGATGGTCGATTAATTTCATATCCTTGTTCTACTCTAATATCAATTTTGCTCTGATTAAAATAATTATACTCAGCTAAATATCCTGCTAAACAACCATTCGCACTGCCCGTTGCTGGGTCTTCAGTAATTCCTAAATAGGGCGCAAACATTCTCACACTTAAATCGTCAATATCTTTGTATGTTTCTCGGCAAAATATCAAAATTTCTGTCACTTTTGTTGTTTGAATAAACTGATAATATTTATCCAAATTTATCTTGGCTTTTTTCAAAGCTGCCAAAGTTTTGAAAGGTACAATTACAAAAGGTATCCCTGTTGAAACTTCCTGAATAGGAAATTTTATATCTATATCAGCTAGCTCTACATTTAATACTTCTGCTAAAGTTTTAATTTCATGTTTTTGAGCAAAAGTCGGTACATTTTGACGCATCCATAAAACTTCACCTTTCCAACTCACAGGAATTTGTCCGACTGCCAGATTTAAAACTACTTGATCAACCAGATTTTTAATAATTTCTCGCTGAATAATGTAGGCAGTTCCTAAAGTTGGGTGCCCCGCAAAAGGCAATTCTTTAGTGGGGGTAAATATTCGCACATCATAACCACCATTTCGTTGTTCAGGAGAGAGAATAAAAGTAGTTTCTGAATAATTCATCTCTCTAGCAATTTGTAACATTTTCTCATCTGAGAGATTAGCTACTTCAGCACCAGTAAATACAGCTAATTGATTGCCAGTATATTTAGTTTCAGCAAATACATCTACAATGTAAAAATCCATAATATTATTTTTAGGGAATAGGGAATAGGGAATAGGGAATAGGGAGTAGGGAGTAGGAAACAAGGGGAAACTTAAAAAATATTCTCAATTAAACACAAGAAAATTTTTTTTTCTTATGGCTAATTAATGAAACTTGATCTAATATCAAATCCGCTTGCTTCGGAGCTTTATAAGAAACAGGACTTGATATAAGATAAAACCCAATTATACAATCTACAAAGGAATTAGTATCTAAAGAGTAACATAAGAATGAAATTGGTAATCAGCTAACCTTAGAGTTACTTGATTCTTTGCAAAAGCTAAATGGGAGCTAGCTGAATGCTTACGACTTTTGACTTTCTTTATTCTCACTTTTGAATTTTCAATTTATTCTTATGTGACCGAATATGCTGTGAATTTTGAATTTATTTATTCTCACTTTTGAATTTTGAATTTTGAATTTTGAATTTATTCTATTGGTAATTCCAAAATAAATTCTGACCCCTGGTTTAAAGCTGACTCACAGCAAAGTTTACCATGATGATTTTCTACCACAATTTTATGAGTAATAGACAATCCTAAACCTGTACCTTTAGCTACAGTTTTATTGTTGACAACCTGATCGAAAACTGTTCTCCTAGCTTCTTCTGACATTCCCACACCGTTGTCTTTAATAATAATAATTACTTTTGTTTTATCCTGATTCATTAAAGTCTGAATAATAATTTTAGGCTCAACTTTAAAATGAGAAAAACCTATTTTTTTACCAAACTCATTAATAGCATCAATAGCATGAGAAATTAGATTCATAAATACTTGATTTAATTGTCCGGGAAAACATTCAATCTTAGGCAAATCTCCATATTTTTTGACTACTTCAATCGCTGGATGATACTGATTAGCTTTTAGACGATGATTCAGAATTAATAGAGTATGATCGATATTTTCATGGATTTGAAAACTAGCTTTTTTACCAAATGTTCGTAAAGAGGAACTAAGGTATTTTATCCTTTCTGAACTTGCCATCATCGCAGTGATCATATTAGGTAAATCTTGACTTATGAAATCTAGATCGATATCTTCAGCACTTTTAATAATTTCTGCCACAGGATTAGGGTAATTTTGTTGATAAAGAGATAAATGCTGGAGCAGATTTTTAATATAGGTTTCCATATGATAAGAATTACTATGAATTGAACCAATGGGATGATTTAATTCATTGGCTATTCCAGCCATTAATTCTCCTATTTCTGACATTTTTTCAGTTTTAATTAGTTGTGTTTTAAATGTTATTTTTAACTGTTCTAAAGCTTGAGTAAGTTCATTAGTTTTATTAGCTACTTCTTTTTCTAGATTCTTTCTTAACTGTTCTAAATGTATATGAGTTTTTACTCTAGCAAGAACTTCAACTGCTTGAAATGGTTTAGTAATATAATCTACTGCTCCCAATGTAAAACCTTTGACTATACTTTCACTGTCTGAAAGAGAAGTCATAAAAATTACTGGAATGTGTTTCGTTTCTGGATTTTCCTTTAACCTTTTACAAGTTTCAAATCCATCAATACCAGGCATTTGTATATCCAGTAAAATTAAATCGGGTAAGTCATAGGAAATTTGCTTGAGCGCTCGTTCACCGCTAATTGCTGTGCTAACTTCATACCCTTCGTCAGTTAAAGTTTGAACTATTGCTTTGAGATTAGCAGGAACATCATCTACAACTAAAATGTATTCTGAACTGAGTGTGCTTGTCATTAGACATCTCCGAAAAATATATAGACTTTTTATCAAAGTAGGGAACAGGGAACAGGGAACAGGGAACAGGGAACAGGGAAGATATTTTCAGTAAAAATGTACAGAAAATGATTTGATCAGGAAATTTTACAACTCTAGTTTATGGTAAATAAAGGGCAAGTTTATTTTCTGGA
>NZ_JAAHHT010000074.1 GCF_010672085.1 Okeania sp. SIO3I5 | reverse complement strand
ATTCTCCCCAAGATTTACAAGTTAACCCTGTTGAGTTAACTTTAGCTTTAGTCGAAGCTGCTGAAAAAAATGGTGTCAAGTTTCATTTTGGAGTCACAGTTGCCGAATATAAAACTATTTCTCAACCAAAAAATGAATATCGTTGTCGCCAAGTACATATAAAAAGTTTGGATGAGACAAAACAAGCTCCTGCTTTACCAGATATTGACTGGTTGGTTGTTGCTGCGGGGTTAGGTTCGTTGCCATCTTTGCAAGGAATAAAAGGAGGTAAACTACGCTCCTTGCAACTGAAGCGCAAATCTAATCTCGATAATAGATTTACAATTGTACCAGTATTAGGTCAAGCTTTACATCTGCAAGTTCCAGCGCTTTTAGGAAAGCCAGATTTTCAACCAGTGATCACTGGAGATGATCTGCATATTGTACCAGTGGCAGAAAATGAATATTGGGTGGGATCGACAGTTGAATTTCCCAACGATATTGGTGAAGTGGTAGCTGACTCCAGTTTATTAGATACCGTGATGGCGAAAGCAATTAGTTTTTGTCCTGGTTTAGCAGACGCAACTATTCTCAGGAAATGGTCTGGTTTGCGACCTCGCCCCGAAGGTCAAGCTGCGCCTGCAGTTGGTTATTTGGAAGGGTTTAAAAATGTGTTGTTGGCAACAGGTCATTATCGGAATGGAGTGTTGTTAGCTCCGGCGACAGCAGAAGCAGTCGAGAAAATGATTTTGAAGTGAATTTAGAATTCAGAATAAAAAGACAATTCAGAAATCAGAATACGACTTTTCCCAAGCAGAACTTAGAATTTAGAATTCAGAATAAAAAGGCAATTCAGAAATCAGAATACGACTTTTCTTAAGCAGAAAAAGGCAAGTTTTACCATCCCAATGCTAAGTTTAATATCATGTCCGGTAGTATCGGTATTGTATAGAGAAGCTAAGGAAGAAGTAGGGGCGAACGGCCGTTCGCCCCTACAAGAGAAGGAAAAACCTTACATGACGGTAAATATTTCCCCAATTTTTACACAAACGATACCAACGGACATGATATAATTACTCCATTTATCTCGAACCAGATGTCGAACAATTTGTCACTAAAATTGCAGAACAAAGAAAAATTGACGTACAAATTTTAGTCAATGAATGGTTGAGAAATCATATTAAAAACATAACTGCTGAGTCAAATTATTCTTCTAAATCATCCTAAAGTTTAGACATCCGTTCATCAAACATCAGCTTGTTAATGATATATTGTAATAATATCTCTATCTCAAAAATTATGATTGCCAACCCAAATACAAATAATATTCCTCCTGAAGAATATTTGGCAGTAGAAGAACTCAGTCCCATCAAACACGAATACATGAACGGACAAGTATACGCAATGGCAGATGCTAATGATGCCCATGTTACCATTGTCGGAAACCTATCTGTACTCTTAAGAAATTATGTCCGAGGCAGTGGTTGTCGCGTCTATATGTCGGACATGAAAGCTCAGATAGAAACTGCTAATACATTCTACTATCCTGATGTGATGGTAACTTGTGATGCCAGAGATAAAGCCTTAGTAAATCATAAAAAATATGCTTGTTTAATTGTGGAAGTTTTATCCGACAGCACAGAAGCATTTGATCGGGGTGACAAATTTGCCAATTATCAGCAATTACCAACTCTGCAAGAATATGTTTTAATTAACCAAAAACAACAGCGTTTGGAATGCTTTCGTCGTAATGCTGACGGACTTTGGGTATTGCACACCTATACTCAAGGCAGTGAAATTAACCTAGCAAGTATTGACTTTCGTACTAGCATTGATAATTTGTATGAAGATGTCACTTTTGGAATTGAGAATTGAGAATTGAGAATTAATATCACATCTGGTAGTATCGGTGTCAGGACTTATGCAGAGATTCTATATATAGTGAGGGCGAATGCCATTCGCCCCTACAGATGGTGCTTAAAAGGTCGATTTGCGTAAGTCCTGGGTGTAAAAAAAGCAGAGAAACCGGGTTTGTATTAAATTCGCCGCCATAATAACATTAATCTCCAACAAACCCGGTTTCTGATAACACCTAATTACGAAAAGCTCTGTAAAGCAGATAAAACCTGGTCGTGAATTATCCCATTACTAACAACCACACCCCGGTTATCAACCATTTTTGCTCCATCAGCAAAATTCAAAGGTTTACCATTAATATCAGAAACACGCCCCCCTGCTTCCTCAACAACGATCGCTCCAGCAGCATGATCCCAAATATTTTCCCGGTAGTTTGGAGACTTGGGTGAGGGTAAACGCAAATATAAAGCAGCTTTTCCAGATGCCACGATACCATATTTCGCCTGGGAGTCTACCCTAACTGATGGTGCAGTAATACCAGCAGCTTTTGCTACAGCATTCTGACGATCTTGGTCGCCGTGAGAACTTTCCACGCTCTCAACAAACCGGAGATTAGCAGTATCATCCGCTTGCACAACCTGAATTGGAGTCAGTTCGCCTCCTGCTATTGGCATCATTGCTGCGCCTTCACCCCGCACCGCTACATACAGCATTCCTGGTTGATTATTTTCCACTGGCATCGCGGGACACGCTAATACCCCGACTTTCACTTCTCCTGCTTCCACTAATGCCAGCGCAACTGCATACTGGTCTTGACGTAAGAACCCTTTTGTGCCATCAATTGGGTCTAAAGTCCAATAACGGGGTCCAACTTTACCGTTACCTTGGTTAATCCACTGTACCACCTGTTCTGGAGTAGCATCTGCAATTTGTTCTTTGACATAATTTGTCACTTTTGTCAAATTTTCTGCCATTTCTGGGGTCTGTAAGTCAGTAGCATCTTCCTCTCCAACCACCGGATCATTCGGAAAAGCTTCAGCTAAAGCTTTGCAAATTAATGCTTGAGCGCCATAATCAGCAACAGTCACAGGACTTTTGTCGCCCTTTTCCATTGCGGGGGGAATATTGCTGCGCACCTGTTCGCAGAGTTTAGCTGCTGCTAGAGCAGATTCTATTGCTATTTGTTTTTCGCGATCGTATGCCATGTAGTTTAATAAGTTAAGTATTATAGAACCCATTTGATATCTCTAGAAAAGAGGGAGTAGGGGAGCGGGGTAGGGACGTTGCTTGAGCATTAATGCGTTTTCCTTACGGAATGCTGCGCAAACATGTCGCGTAGCGTTAGCGGAGCGAAAGCGTCAGCAAAACGTCCGTACGGGAAAGCTTGTGTAGGCATTGTTCATTCATTGTCTGAGCTAGAATATTTACAACCCTACATTTTTTGAGTCCTGTACGGACTACACTCTCCACACCTCCCACACGAACCAACCTCCCACACCTCCCACACGAACCAACTTCCCAATCATAGATCCCAAATGGGTTCTATAGCGCTACGCGAAGTTAAAAGTCATGCATTCAAAAGTCAAAAGTAATCTCTGATTGAGTTTGAGCTTTTATAAATCCTGACTTATTTGCGTAGTGCTATATTCATAGCATATCAGGACTTACGCATTCTTGATCAGATTGTGGATAAAACCTAACCCCCCAACTTCCTAATTACCTCATCCTTTTCCCCTAACTCTTCCCGATATTTCAGCAACCTCCATTCATCAATCAAATCTGCAGACTCTTTCAAGATATCTAAAACCTGCCGCTCAAAAAACGTTCCTGAATATTTCAAAAATGACATACAAATAGCTATGCAGGAAGGAATAGTAGATAATTCAGAATTTGCTATCTGCGAAAATTTGAGGGTGCATCTTACAGCGCTTTTCAGTTGAGTAGACCACTAAATTCATTGTTAGGAGTCAGGAGTCAGGAGTCAGGAGTTAGGAGTTAGGAGTCAGGAGTCAAGAGTTAGGAGTGAAGAGTCAGTATCATTGTGATTTATTCATATGAAAACCGCTGTAATGCAAGAAGAAAGCCAAAAATTTATTGGTTTTAGGGAACACTTAACTGGGAACACTTAACTGAGAATAGGGAATAAGAAAAAAGTATTTTGGCAAATATGAGATGCACCAAAATTTGATTTATTCAGTTTTAAAAGAAATATGGAAATCTTATTGCAGTAAGTTGATTTTATGGAGTCATAAATCTCTAATTTACGCAGGATTCTATATTAGAATATAATTGTGGTTGTTCTACTGAATTTTACAAAAATTATGGAAGAAATATTTAACAATTTATTATCCCATAAAAATGTCAAAATAAACAAAATAATTTCACCCCCTAATTTTGTCAGTGAAAAGTTTATCCAAGACGAAGATGAATGGGTGATATTACTTCAAGGTTCCGCCATATTAGAAATGAATCAAACAACAACAAAATTAGTCAAAGATAGCTATATTTTTATCCCAGCAAAAACTCCACATAAAATCATTTCAACCGATTCAAATATAGAAACAATTTGGCTCGCAATTCATATTTATTAATCTTCCTGTGGTAGCGTGTCTAGGCTAAAATTTTGGGTAAGTTTGAGTACAATGAAGACCTCTCCCCCCTGCCCCAACCCCTCTCCTGCAAGGAGAGGGGAGAATGTTCCTCCCCCTTCCCTGCCCTCCTCCCCCCAATCCAAGCTATCCCTGATCAGGAACTCCTGAAACCTTTTTGGAGAGGGTGGTGAGGATGGGGAGGATGGGGAGGATGGCCCGTAAGAATCCTGTCTACATTGATAAAAAAGTGTATTTAAAAATACTCTTTTCTCCTGAAAAAGCCGATTCAAGACTAAAACATAACTTGTCTATGTTGTCAAGTTTTATCAAAAGAGAAAGATGTTTATAAAGCATAGCTTTTACCCGGGGGGTAAGGGGGGATAGTTGTGGGGTTGGGGGGTTAGGTTTTTTTAAGCTAGACACGCTACTACTGAAATTAAATTACCTAATCAATGGACTACCATGATGATGAATTAAATACCAATTTCCACCCATCCGCTCAAAAATATTCGTTGCCATAGACTGAGCTTTTATTCTCCTACCTCCAGTCACTTGCATCAAATTTTCAACCAAAATAACATAACCAATATCCCCATTAATTTCCGTCGTAATAACATCAAGATCGATTTCAATATAATCAGTATTTTTAAAGATTAAATCCCAGGAACTACGAATCTTATCAAAACCACGAATTGCAGGACGCCCTGGATGGATACAAACCGTGCCAATACCCTTGGACAAAATGCCATCCAAAGCTGCAATGTCCCGTTTCTCGAAAGCTCGATAAAATGCTTGATTTGCTGCTAAAATAGCTTGGTTTTCGTCAGTCATAAAACTTTGGACTATAGAGAGACAATAATTGTTATTATCAGGATAAAATAATATGTAGTAAATTCAATCTAATTATTTCTCCGATAGACTATGGAAACAACAGAAAAAAAATCTTCTAACATCTTTCAGAAAATGTTTAACATTACCATCATTTTATTAGTAGTAGTTGCCATTGTTGTCGGAATTAATATTGCAATTTCTGGCAAACTAACTTTATTTGCAGGTACTAGACCAGATAATCTAGGTATATATTCTGGACGACTCGCACCTTGTCCGAGTAGTCCAAATTGTGTCAGTAGTTACAGTCAGGATGCGGAACATGGTATAGCTTCTCTGAGTTATGACTCTGAACCAGAAATAGCGATCGCTAACCTCAAACAAATAATTGAATCAATACCTCGTACTAACATTGTTAAGGAAGAAGAAAATTATTTATATGCTGAGTTTACCAGTAAAATTATGGGATATGTGGATGATGTGGAATTTTATCTAGATGAAGCAGCTAATGCTATTCAAGTACGTTCTGCTTCCCGTCTAGGAGAATCAGATTTAGGCGTTAACAGGGAACGAGTCGAAACCATTCGAGAAAAACTCAACGAATTCAAAACTAATACTTAGGATCCGTGTAAAAATAACTTGAACAGTTTTTTACAGCAGTTTTCATTTCGGTAGACAACTGTAGGGACGTTCCATGGAAAGTCCCTACAGGGTTTTGGTTGTGACGTGAGGTCATCAATCTGAAAAGCGCTGTAATGGAAGCTAGATTTCACAGTCTATTTCAGATAAAATTTGTACAACTTATTTTTACATAATGCTTTTGGCAATGAAAAAACTAGATCGATCTAATTTGTTGACATCTATTACTTCCCTAGACACCTATACCTCTAAAATTTGTACAACTTATTTTTACATCAGGACTTACGCATAACCACTATATATAGTAAGGGCGAATGCCATTCGCCACTACAGGTGGTGTATAATTTCGTATTTTGCGTAACTCCTGTACATGATACCTTATATAAAATCCGGTTATACAGTAATCGCAAAATTACTTCCTATCCTTTCTTTATCCTAACTCCTGTAGGGGCGATTCGCTTGCTCGCCCCTACAACTCAGGGATACGATAACTAATTCCCGGATTCTATATTACTCTCCCCTGTTCCCTGTTTCCCTGTTCCCTATTCCCTCTTTTTTTAATGACAAACAAAATTTTAGCACTTGATTTCGGTGGTACAAAATTAGCAGCAGCAGTCGTCAATACTGGCGAAAGAGACTGGCAAAATTATCAAAAAACCTTCTCACCACCCAATGCTTCTGCTCAAACAGACATAGAAATTATCCGAACCCTTTCCCACAACCTCCTCAAAGGAGAAAACCCTGCTGCTATAGGAGTAAGTTTTGGAGGTCCGGTTGATGCCACCACAGGTACAGTGCGTCTATCTCACCATGTCAAAGGTTGGGAAAATATTCCCCTACAGAAAATCTTAGAAACCGAATTTAATGCTCCCACTGTAGTTGATAATGATGCCAATGTAGCAGCAGTGGGAGAACATCGTTTTGGTGCTGGTCAGGGTTATGATAATTTACTTTATATTACTGTGAGTACCGGCGTGGGTGGCGGTTGGATTATTAATGGCAAACCCTGGCACGGTGCGCAAAGTATGGCGGGAGAAATAGGTCATGTCACCGTCGATCCAGTTGGTCCCCTTTGTATTTGTGGGAAGCGCGGTTGTGTGGAAACGTTTGCATCAGGTCCTTATATCGCGCAACAAGCAAAGAAATGGCTGCAATATGAACCGACAGAAGGGCAAATTTTGCGTGGTTTGGTAAATAACGATCTGGAAACGATAACCGCTCAAAAGGTTAGTGAGGCAGCTATTCAAGGTGATGAACTTGCTATTAGGGCGATTTCGTTAGCTGGTTGGGGGTTAGGAGTAGGTATTGGTAATGTAGCTAATTTACTTAATCCCGAACGTTTTATTTTAGGTGGTGGAGTCACGAAAGCAGGTAAATTATTATGGGAAACTATGCAACGAGTGGCGAGGGAAACTGCTTTACCAGAGGTAAGTTTTGAAATTGTACCTGCTGCATTGGGTGATGAAACTCCGTTGTGGGGGGCAGTAGCATTAGCGGAGAATTTATTGTTGACAAAGAAATGAAAATTCTTGTGTAATTGATTTTGATAAGTTGCTATTTTTCCATTAACAGGACTTATATCATGTCCGGATAATTAGTGATAAAAAAACTTGCTCCTCCTTCATATCCCAAAATTTTTTCCTCTTCCCTCGAGTATCGAGTCTCGAGTCTCCTGACTCCTCCCTCGTTATTTATAACTATTCAATCGGACATGATATTACGCAAATTCACAGACAAAACGCTATCTGTAGAGGGCGAATGCCATTCGCTATATATAGTGGTTCTGCGTAAGTCCTGATTAATTTAGTATTTGATTATAGCAGTCGAACCAAAGGTTAGGACATTTATCCTGAAATCCTTTGATAGTCTGCTGTTCCCTGTTCCCTGTTCCTTATTCCCTAGCGCGTAGCGCTATAAAATAAAAAAATGATTGTTTATCAAGTTCGTTTACTTAACCCAGAAATTGGTTTAGATAGGACTATTGAAGTACCAGAAAATGAGTATATATTAGATATTGCTCAAGACTATGGGATTCTTTTACCTTATGGATGTAGGCAAGGAAATTGTTCTAGTTGTTTGGGCAAATTGGTGAGTGGTGAAGTCGATCAAAGCGAACAAAAATTTTTGCGTTCTGAGGAACAAGAAGCTGGTTATATTCTTACTTGTGTAGCTGTTCCTTTGTCTGATTGTACTGTTTATACTCATCAAGAACAGGTTTTGTATAAATCTTCTCTTTATAAGTACGATGATAAATAGATTTATTTACGAAAATTCCGTTTCCTATCAAGGTTATTTGATTATTCCTTATGTATTAGCGATCGCCAACGATAGTTCTATTTATTCATATAAATTATTATCAGAGTTAGGACATAAGGGAAACTTTCACCTAGGGGAAAATCCTACAGGTTTTTATACTAATAGCATAGAGAAAATCATTAAAGTTGCTCAATCGGATTTGTATGAAAATTCGGATGTGAAATCTCATGGTGATTATTTTAAATTGAGATATGTTTATGATGATGATTTAATTATTATTCATCAAGAAAATGATAAATTCTTTTACGACCATTATAAACCTGATAGCTTGACTAATATTGCTGCTCCAAAAATTTTTCAATCTGAATATGAATGTATTAATTGGGTAAAAGCTGGACTTGATAGAGCAAAAACCAACGGTTAACTTATAGCGAGCGCCCTTGGTATTATACCATTTTGATAAATGTTTGCTACAAATACCTAGGGAATTTTTTAGGAGTCAGGAGTCAGGAGTCAGGAGTCAGAATAAATGGCTTAAAAACCATTTTTTAGTCGAAAATAATCTTTTTTATCCAAGAGGGAGCTCCTGTAAAATCTTTTTCTCCCCATTACTATTTGTAACATTCTTTTTTAAAATTGGTATTATATCATATCAAGTGCAAGTAGTCAGTAGTCAACCCACCCCTAACCCCTCCCAGGATGATAGCAGGAGGGGAAGTAGGGGATTAGAGCAACGCTCCAAAAACATTTCGCCGATCAAGGCGGGGTTTTAGACCTAATCCTGTTTGATAATTCACAAAAAAACATAATGAAAAGACACAAAATTAGTCTAATTTTAGCAATTATATCCTGTGGAATTTTAGTAATATTATCTCTATTAAATACTCCCCAGTCTTTAGCTACTCAACAAGCAAGAATTTCTCAGATTCTTGATGGAGATACTTTAGAAGTTACCATGTCACAATGTCGAATTCCTTGGGAAGGAAATTCACAATTATGTCGGCTACAACTTGCCTGTATTGATGGACCAGATTATGGAGATAGCCCTTTTTTTGAAGCTGCCAAAAGTAGACTTGAAACATTAATTCCTAGAGGTACAATAATATTAGTTAGTGATACAGGAAAAAATAGTTATGGACGGATAGTTGCAGAAGTCTTTAAAGATAATACCTCCATTAATTTACAACTGGTTCGTGAAGGAAAAGCTTCCCTTTTTTGTAAACACCTAAATGATACTTGCCCTAGTTCAAAAAGTGCTTACTTAAATGCTCAAAATTCGGCTATAAAAGCAGGTTTAGGTGTGTGGAACTCTCAACAATATTGGGGAAAAGCTCGCGTTTGTAATTAACAATCAACTACCAAGAAATCAATTCCATACGTCAAATCAATTCAAAATTATTAATTCTTGCATTATAACCTCTGCCTAAAGTCAGAGGCTTGAAATCAGGAAAATATTTTTGATTTTTTCGTTCTAAAGGTTCTAAAGAAAGAGGCTTGAACCCTTAATTAAACAATTATTGAAATTCACTTAGAATCAAAATTTTTGAACGCGTGAATTTTGAATTTTGAATTCAAAAAATGATCATAGCAAAATTCCTCTCCAAGAGAATTAATAATTAGCGATAATATTGTAGATTTGGTTTTGCTGCACAACATGATAAATTTTTAATTTATAAATCCATAAAATTGACTTTAGCTATCAACCAAGCAATTTATTTCTTAGCGATTAAAATCAGGAGTAGGCAGTAGAATTTTTAGGAATTAAGTGATTCTTTATCTCCCCACCCTTCCCACACTCCCCACCCTTCCCACACTCCCCACCCTTCCCACACTCCCCACACCTCCGACACTCCCCACACCTCCCACCCTTCCCACACCTCCCACACTCCCTATCAATTCTCAAAGTCGATACTGCTGAAACACATCTCTAGCAGCACGATGCAATAATGAATGAGTGTAAACCAACGAATTCATATCCTTTGTATATCCTCCACCAATAACACAAGCTACCGGATAACCCGCTCCTACACAGGTACTCAATACCTGCATCTCCCTCCGAAATATTCCTGTATCTGTCAGAGCTAACTTTCCCAACACATCATGGATATGGGTATCGACTCCCGCATCATACAAAATCAAATCTGGCTTGACTTCTGACAGCAAATCAGGTAGATATTCCCCTAATGTCTGTAAATAGCGATCGTCATCCATTCCCTCTGGCAAAGGTACATCTAGATCGCTAACTTGTTTCTTACTGGGAAAATTAATACCACAGTGCATCGAAAATGTAAACACAGTAGGATCGTCCTGAAAGATCCAGGCAGTACCGTCTCCCTGATGTACGTCTAAGTCTACAATGAGAATTTTGACAGCTAATCCTAATTTTTGAATCACACGAGCAGCGATCGCTAAATCATTAAAAATACAAAACCCAGATCCATAACTGGGAAACGCATGATGAGTACCACCCGCAGTATTGCAAGCTAAACCATGTTTAAGTGCTAACTGCGCTGTTAATATTGCACCACCCACCGCAATACAAGTTCTATTTGCTAATGCTTCACTCCAAGGCAACCCAATACGTCTTTGTGCTTTTGGATCTAAAGTACCTTGACAATATCCTTCAATATAGTTGCGATTATGTATTAATTCTATCCATTCTAAAGGTGGGAATTGTGGAGAAAAAAAATGGGATTTATTTGTTACTTGATCTGCTAGTAACATTTCATAAAGTAGTTTGAACTTTGCCATGGGAAAGCGATGACCAGATGGCATTGGTGCAACATAATTAGGATGATAAATAATTGGTAAATTCATTAATTTATAGCGCTATATAGCGCTACGCGCTAGGGAACACTTAACTGGGAACACTTAACTGGGAACAGGAAAAGCAGACTCAAATAGGCTTTTTCTTATAGGGAAATGCTCCGCAAACAGGATTTAGAAATGTCAAATGCCTTAATGCGTAGTGCTATAACTAGACATCTGCGAAAAATATATAGACTTTTTGTATAACTAGGGAACAGGGAACACTTAACTGGGAACAGGGAATAGATTTTCAGTAAAAATGTACAGAAAATGATTTTATCAGGAAATTTTACAACTCTAGCTTATGGTAAATAAAGGGCAAGTTTATTTTCTGGAGATGTCTACTGATAACTGATAACTGAAATGACACCAGACCATACCAACAGAGATGATATTAAACAAAAAAAATAATTCCCGACCGGGTATTAACAATTTCCGATCGGGCATTAAACTAAATTAAGTCCCTAGATTTAAACTAGCATTTAAGTCTCGCTTCAAAACTGAAACCACAATGTTCTAACCTACTTAACTATTCTCCCTCTACCATCTCACGATACTGGTCAGCAGAGAAAACATCATCTCCCTCTAGTTCATCAGGGTCTTTAATACGTACCTTCAACAACCAACCTTCTATGTATGGGTCTTCCTCTGATAATCGCTCTGGACTTTCTAATATTTCTTCATTACGCTCTACTACCGTACCAGTAACAGGAGCTTTGAGGTCTTCCACTGCCTTCACAGACTCAATACTGCCACAGGACCCTTCCTTTTCTATTGAGTCTCCCTCCTCTGGAAGTTCCAGAAATACAATATCCCCCAACTGTTCAATAGCAAAGGCACTAATACCAATAGTGGCAATCTCTCCATCCATCCTTACATACTCATGAGTTTCAAAATATTTAAGGTCATCTGGAAATTCTAGTATCATTTATATTCCTCACTACAATAAATAGTACGAATTATGCCAGTCAGCTTAAGACTGGACTTGGATTAAAAATTATTCCGTAAAGAATAATATAAGATAAACAGCCAATTTTTATGGACAAGAAAAATATTATAGGACTACTGATAGGAAAATTTTCTATTCTTAGGTTAATTCGGTCTATCTTAATTATTTATGTCCTTATTGGTTTGTGGGCATTCTTTTTCTCAGATCGGTTAATTTTTTTACCTCCCCCATCTAGCTATCAAGAAAACCAAGATTTTATTAAGCTTCCGTCTAGCAATAGAGTCCAAATTACTGGAGTTTACTTACCATTACCCAAAGCAAAGTATACTATTCTCTACAGCCATGGTAATGCTGAAGACCTAGGGCAAATTTTACCCCGGTTGCAAAATTTGCGAAATATTGGATTTAATGTGTTTTCTTATGACTATCAGGGTTATGGAACAAGTCAGGGAAAACCTTCAGTCAAGGGCGCTTATCAAGATATTAATGCTGCTTATGAATATTTGACCCAAAAATTAGGGATACCTGCAAATCAAATTATTGTTTATGGACGTTCAGTAGGTGGGGGGCCTTCTGTAGATTTGGCATCCCGTCAACCAGTAGCTGGTTTGGTAATAGAAAGTTCATTTACAACTGCCTTTCGGGTAGTGACGCGCATCCCTATTTATCCCTTTGACAAATTTCCCAGTATTGACAAGATTAAAAATGTTAATTGCCCAGTTTTAGTAATGCACGGAAATGCTGACCGAGTAATTCCTTTTTCTCATGGACAAAAACTTTTTGCTCTAGCTAATCAACCAAAGCTTTCCTTATGGGTTGAAGGTGCTGGTCATATTAATTTATTAGAGGTGCTTGGGGAAGAATATGTCAAGGTTATGGGTGAGTTTGTTGAGTTAGTAGAACAAAACTAAAGGTTAGAAACCGGGTTTGTACTTAGATACTTTACCATACTGACATTTCTTTCTAACAAACCCGGTTTCTGGCAGAAGTCAATTAGTCAAGAGCGCTTATCAAGATATTAATGCTGCTTATGAATATTTGACCCAAAAATTAGAGGTACCTGCAAATCAAATTATTGTTTATGGACGTTCAGTAGGTGGGGGGCCTTCTGTAGATTTGGCATCCCGTCAACCAGTATCTGGTTTGGTCATAGAAAGTTCATTTACAACTGCCTTTCGGGTAGTGACGCACATCCCTATTTATCCGTTTGACAAATTTCCCAGTATTGACAAGATTAAAAATGTTAATTGCCCAGTTTTAGTAATGCACGGAAATGCTGACCGAGTAATTCCTTTTTCTCATGGACAAAAACTTTTTGCTCTAGCTAATCAACCAAAGCTTTCACTATGGCACAAAAAGGAGATAAAATTATACTTATCTCCTAATTTGTTTGGGTAAATTGTAGCGATCGCTCTTTAAGTACAAATGTACCTCCCCCTCAGAGCTCTAAAATTAAAGACTGGGAAAAATTTGAAAAGTTTGTTGAGGACAATCACACTCAAACTCATGGGTCAAATGGCTACAAAATGGGGAAATTGTAGTCGTTTTACTATTAGTAGAAGTTTAAAAAAACTTGGTTTTACTCGTAAAAAAAGCAAGTGCCTAATTCCGAGGTCTCCTCGGAATGTAAGAGGCACTCAAGACAAACATATGGTTATCAAGAAAGAGATGAACTAGAAAGAGAAGAGTTTGGCTTGACATACTCCCGACGTTGCCCTTACGGGACTTATAGGGATTCTGAGCGTCTGGGAAACCCTGACCGCTGCGCATGACAGAGGTGATGTCCTCCCCCTGTGTTGACATTGATAATAACAAAATGCTCCTAGCTTGTGTCTTGGGCCTATGAACGTTTAGCTTATGAAGGTATCCGAATCCAGGCCCTGGCTTTCATCCCGACGCTCCCCTCCCCCCTATGCACAGGGGGTTAGGGGGGATGGAGAGCGCGGGACTTCCCGCCAGGAAAGTTAAAACTGAATCAAATAGACAAAAAAGACATTGTTTATGTAGATGAAGCCGGAATAGATAATAGAGAAGATTATTATAAGTGGAGAATTATTTGCATAACACCAGTAAATTAGTGGCCCTTGTACTTAACCACTAATAATATTGGTACTGTAGTCATTGGAAAAAATGATAACTGGAAACAAGGTGCAAATATCGGCAAAAAAAACAACCAAAATTTTACTCAAATACCTCACTTAATTGTTAATTCAACAGATAACTTATAAGTGTCAACTGGTTGGGGTAAAAGTGATTGAAACGGATATTGTTACACCAGTAAAACATCTGCTATTGACGCGAGAAAAACCAATATGCCATGAAAACTATGTAGGTAAACGAGTCAAACGTGGTTTATTCAGAAGTGCAACAGGTAAAGTGATTAATGCCGATATCAACGGCTCTCTTCAAATTTAAGACAAGAAATTCCCAGGAGCATTTACTGTTGAGGGAATAGTGAGCTGTGCCGTACAGCCTGTATTGGTTAATCCAATATCAAGATAAAAGCTGTCACGATTTTCTACAGTTTTTTCGTACGGTTAAGGTTACGCAGAAGAACACCTTGACCACAACATCAAAAATCTTCAGAAGCAGAACAACAAGAGTGGAAAAAAAAACTGGCCACAGAAACAGTTCGGGTACAGCAGGAGTATCCCGATGCAGACGTTCAAGTATGGGCAATGGATGAACATCGCTTAGGATTAAAACCTGTAGTCAGGAAAATTTGGGTTCCTTTTATGAGAGCAACCAAGTGCTACTGTCAACTGGCAGTTTAAGTGGTTATGGCTGTATGGCGCAAGTCCATCCCCAATCAGGAAATACCAAAAGAGTGGATTCTCCCTTATGTCAGAATTGACCTATTTAATAGAGTATTTGCCGACTTTGCGGAACACTTTGGTATTGGTAAAGACAAGCGAGTAATTTTAGTCTGCGATTTGCTCCGCAACGCTAACGCGTTTCATGTCGCGCAGCGAAACGCGCGGGATGGCATATTAGTCCTCAAGTAGAAGTTCCAGATGGCATTCATAAATATGTTTATGCCTGCTTACTCTCCAGAATTGCAACCCCCAGAGTGCTTGTGGCCTCTGACAAATGAAGCAGTTGCCAACAAATGTTTGGAAAAATTGGAGCAATTGGAGTCAGTGCTATTTCAGCGCTGCCCTTGCTTGCTGAATCACTGTGAGCTAATTCGTGGATTAATCCACTTCCACTGGTGGCCTCAAAATTTTTAGTGTGTGCAATTAACCGGATTTGATATAATAGTTGGTTAAACCCTGGTGTCAATGCTATCATCAAAGAAATTGAAAAGTTAGAATTAAATGCTACAGGTGGTGGTAGTAAATCTCGCTATAGATATGTAACCAGCGCTAAAATAACTGTGCCCGCTGGCCAGACTCAATTAGTAATCCCTGGAACGAAGGTTTTTGTTATATTGGAAGGCAGGGGGAGATATTAGAAGTAATAAACGAATACTTGCCCCTTTCACAATTCAATAGTCTTGGTGATAGCGCTGATAGGTTTGGTGACCTTACTCCTTCACCTCCTGTGTCAATAACAGGCACGTGGTATAAATACAGGTTTTCTGTTATTGATGCTCAAGATGTGAATCCGGTTCCTACTCGTGGAGGAATAAATGGAGGTCAATCAGATCAAACTCAAATGAAAAGAAAAGATAAGAAAGATGAAAAGTGCTGTCAGATGATAGCTCAAATCTACGATGTTTTGGCCGTGGATGAAATGATAGATTAGGGGTTTAATATTCCTAATCGTTTATATTCGACTGATGCCGTAGGCATGAAAAAGCTTGAGAATTATCTGCAAGTTCTTGATTACCAAATCAGAATAGCAGATCACCTAGGCATTCATCCTATCGCTCTAAATATTGCAGATGTTAATTTAGTTAAAGCTGGTAAACAGGCATTGACATACTCCCGACGTTGCCCTTACGGGACTTATAGGGATTCTGAGCGTCTGGGAAACCCTGACCGCTGCGCATGACAGAGGTGATGTCCTCCCCCTGTTTTGACTTTTACAATAACAAAATGCTCTTAGCTTGTGTCTTGGGCATATGAACGTTTAGCTTATGAAGGGAGCCGAATCCTGGCCCAGGCTTTCATCCCGACGCTCCCCTGCGGGAGAGCGCGGGACTTCCCGCCAGGAAAGTTAAAAAAGAAATATGTAAATGCTAACGCTGCCATCAAAGAACTCTTGGAGAACAGTTATAAAAACGATGGCAAAAACGAAACAATCATTGTTATGATTGGTAGTCGAGCGATCGCTTTGACAGAAATTGTTAGTGCTGTATCTAGAGGAGTAAGAGGGATTCGTTCAATTATGACTTTTGTGGGAGTTCCTGTTGGGGAGAAAAACTTTGAGATCAAACTACCGTTTAATCTGAAAGCTTTGTACAAAGAAGAGACTAGGAAGGTGAAAAAAGGCAAGAAAACGGAGACCGAGAAAAAGCTGGTGTTGAGTGAGGAACCTTTATAAACTTTGATACCAAAGTTCTTGAAATCTTCTACTCAAACATACAGTTGTGAAGTGTATAATCAAAATGAACCAGATTTAATATCTTTGCTTACCCTAAACCAATTTGATGATGGCACAACTAATGAATAAAATTAAAAGCTACTGTTTTTTAGGGGATGATCGAGCTAAACAATCAATTTATAATCAGGAAGTTCCTAAATATGGACTTGCTGGTTTACCTATTAATGATGCTGTTATTAAAAGGATGTTTCTTCATTTTGAAAAGGTTAATGTTATCTTTTTCTCTTGTGGTTATCCTTTGATGGGATGCCAGGAAATTGAAAATGTTAAAAGCTTGCAAAATAAAACAGTTGGCCAAAGGTTTATTCCCTATCATTTAAAACCCGGAAGTAGAGGATTTTACAATAAATAGTTTGGGAAATCTTTAACTTCTGAAGATGTAGACTTTCTCTTTCAAAACTGGGGAGAGATGATTAACTATTTTTCTCAAAGATATTCAAATATTGTATTTTTACCACTAGCTAGTCATTACTATGATAAAATATTGAACTTGCCCAATAAAGCGTTAGATGTCTTAAGGCATTTTGATAAGGTGGTGGATTTATATCCATTGAATAATGCCAAAAAAGATGATTATATAGATAATTTTGGCAATTTATCTGAAATTTATTGGGTTAGTATAGAGTCTAATGTATTGAGTTGGTTGGAGTGAACAAATATGGCTGCTAAACAGATTAAAATTAAACCTTACGGAAAACCGGGCCCTGCTAATATTACGCAAACCTCTAATCCCAAAACAGAACAAGAGAAAGTACAGGCGATCGCTGATAATATTGAAGCTGCTATTAAAGGCAGGATTGAAAAAAATATGTTGCAAAATGAATTGTTACTTGAGAGGTTTATGGATGCTTTAGGAAAGGATAAGGAAGATTTAAAGCAATATAAAACTAATCTAGAAAATAATTTTGTTCAAACTGCTACAACGGCAAATAATCGACCTAAAATAGATCAAGATGAACAGCCATAACTCAAGAAAGTTTCTCGTGATCAGAAGCTAAAAATAGAAGTTCCTGGAGGGAAAAATTCTGGCAATACTAACAGGAATAAAGATAGAGGAAAAGATTAATGGTATTTATTGGAGCTGCTACGTGCAATTAGAGAATTGTCGCCGAACTTGGATAAGGCAATTCAAACTTGGGGGGATGATGGTAAGGAACCTTGGAGTTTAGAGGATGGTGTGAATAACCTGGTGGAAAAGATTGAACATCAAACTTGTGCAATCTGTTGTTAAAGGATTGTTGTCTGGTTTGTGGCAAGGGTTTTCTGAGTCTATACAGATGAATTAGGTGTGATATCATGGCAGGTAAAGTAACTTGGGAACAGGACATTTTAGGTTCTTGGAAGCATATTAGGCAGACTACTATTGCTGGTAGTTTGGGGAGTAGTGAAGATTTGAATGAGCGGACTACTTGGGAGTTGTATGAGTTTACGCCTAATAAGAGTTTAGACCCGAAGCACCGAATTCTATGTGGCTACAAGGTTATCAACTTCAACTTTTATGCAGAAACAAATCTGTCGCTAAAGAAATTGTCAACAAAGTTTTGGCCATTCAAGGACATACATACAATTCCAAATACTTTAATAACAATTTGCCAGAAGAACCTGAAAAAAATTACCCTACAATTCCTAGAAAAATTACTGTTTTGGGCGAAGAGATTGAAGAACCTAGGTATAGGCCAATAGCAGATGTTCGGTTTCAAAAAGCTACTATCTGGTTAAGCAAATGGCCAAAATTAATTACTTTGGTTTCTACTGAGGGGGAAATTTTACCTAACCTTGCAAATTTCTCAGATTCTGCTGAGAAAGGTTAATCTTTGTCGCGTACAACCTGGCAATTGTTGAGCTAAAAATGAAGTATGTAAAGCCGACAAAAAGACATGACTAGAATATCACCGAAATTAGTACGGCTGGAAAGGCGACTACGTGCAGCTCAAGCTAGAAAAGAGTATAAAGATGCTGAGTTGCAAAGACGCATTGAACAACAGGTTACAACAGCTTATGAAAGTAGAGGGATTCTTACGACATACTATGTTCCTTCTATAACAGATCCAGAAAATCTATATATTCAAGTATCGGTACCTGAGACGAGTTTAAGGGAAATTTTGGGAGGGGTTGAACAAACTGATTTAGACAAAATAGGAGGATTTTTAGTAATACTTACTGGTAAAGCTTATGCTCAACAACGCGGTTTTGCCGACAAATATATGAGCATTAAAGTTGTACAAAGTTTTCACCGCGCGTGAATCTTCATTACTATTGTCCGGATAATTAAACCTATCTACTTACCAAAAAATAACGGTTGAAAGCCTCTCCTTTTAAGGAGAAAAGAAAAAATTCTTTTTAAGAAGAGGTAATAATTAATAATTAATTATTAATTATTGAATAACTACTTTAGGGGCGATTCACGAATCGCCCCTACAACTACTGACTACTAAAAATCATACAATAATTCACCAACGTCCCATTTTTTAGGAATTAGGAGTTAGAATGAATGGCTTTAAATAACATTTTCTAGGTCGGAAATTCTCTTTTTAGACCTCCAATAATAAAAAATAGGTGGTGGTGCTGAGGAATGGTAGAGAGAGTGTGGGAGGTGTGGGAGGTGTGGGAGGTGTGGGAAGAAATTAAAAAATATATATTTTCACCATTACAATGCAGGACTACCAAAAAATCAAATCAATCATCCTAACTAGATACATCAATTCTTTCTCCCCTACTCCCGACTCCGTACTCCCGACTCCCTACTCCCTACTCAATTTTGCTTTTGCCTTTTGCCACATTTGTTCAAACTCAGCCAAAGTATACTCTGAAATAGGTCTCTCGCACATTGCCTCTAGCAAAGCAAATCGTTTCAAAAACCGATGATTCGTTCCTTGTAATGCTTGTTCTGGGTTTAAATCATACCACCTTGCCAATTGCACCACAACAAACAAAATATCCCCCATTTCTGCTTGTTGATGTTCCTTATCTTCTGACTTTAAAGCTTCTTGAAACTCTCCTACTTCTTCGTAAAACTTCTCCCAAACTCCATCAACATTTTCCCATTCAAAACCAACAGCAGCAGCTTTTTTAGAAATCTTCATTGCTGCCAGAAGCGGAGGTAACTGTCGAGCATATCTGTTTAACTTTTTACTTAGTAAATCATTAGTTTCTCCAATTTCTGCTGCCTTAATTTCTTCCCAGTTTTTCTTAACTTCTTCCGTGCTATTTACTTTCACATCTCCAAATACATGAGGATGTCTTCTAATCATTTTTTGACTAATACTTTCAGCAACTTCAGCTAAAGTAAAATCATTAGTATCACTAGCTATTTGTGCTTGCAAAACTACCTGTAATAATAAATCTCCCAATTCATCAACTATCGCTTTTTTTTGCCCACTTTTAATAGCATCTACAGCTTCATAAGCTTCTTCAATAATATACGGAGTTAAACTTTCAGGAGTTTGAGCTAAATCCCACGGACATCCTCCATCTGGAGAACGTAATTTAGCTACTATTTCTATCAGTTCTTGTAACGCAGATAATGTGGAATTCATAATGTTAAATGATGATTTTTTTTAGTATTATAGCAGGAAACAGGGAACAGAGAATAGGGAATAGGAAAAAAGTATTTTTGCAAATATGAGATGCACCCTATTTTTCATTAATGGATAATTGATAATTACCTTTCCCTAAAAGGGAGAACATAACTAAAAAGAAAAAATTTATTGCTTTTAGGGAACAGGGAACAGGGAATAGGGAATAGGGAATAGGGAATAGGAAAAAAGTATTTTTGCAAATATGAGATGCACCCTATTTTTCATTAATGGATAATTGATAATTACCTTTCCCTAAAAGGGAGAACATAACTAAAAAGAAAAAATTTATTTCTCTTGGTTGATTGGATATGGCGTTTAGCATTCCGCAAAACTTTCCTAAGGTCATGCTCCGCAAACGTTAACGACTAGCAAAACGACGGCTTTTTTCCCTTGAAAGGGGAGGCTAATCAAGCTGAATTATTTAATTATTAATTATTAGGCGTCTCCAAAAATGAAAAACTAAATCAATTTTTGTCCATAAATTATCAATTACTTCCCCTCCTGGGAGGGGTTAGGGGTGGGTTCCCTCTTCCCTGTCCCCTGTTCCCTGTTCCCTGTTCCCTCTTTTCTGGAGATGCCTATTAATTATTCGGTAATAGATATTAATGATTTAAGTTTAGCTATGAATTATTAACTCAATAAAAAAGGAATTAGTCTCTAAAGAATGACATAAGAATCAAATTGGTCATCAGCTAACTTTAGAGTTTCTTGATTCTTTAAAAAAGCTGAAAGCTGAATACTTACTCAAAAGAAGGCCACAACTATAGCAATCATATTTCAGTTGTGAAGTTTTAGTGGTAATTAGGAGTCAGGAGTCAGAATCTAAAAATATTTTGATTGATCTTAGTTGTTCTTAAATATCTCATAAATCATTCCTGATTACTATATAGATATAGATATTTATATATAAAATAAATAAAAAATATTAAGTAATTTTTATATTTTTTGATTATCCGAGTAGGATTATGTTAGAAAAGTGAAAGCTAATTATAAATGTATTTCAGACGAGGAAAATAAATTATCTGGAATATTTTTATAGGATGTGTCTGTTGATACTAAAATACTATGAATTTCCTTAAATAATATGTTTGCTTTATATGAGTCAAAACCAGATTTATTTACAGTACCTAATTTAGAGGTAAAAAGTCAAATTCTATCTTTAGAATCAACCATACAAGAACTGCCACTGCAAGACTGTCTAATTGAATCTACCTGCTTTGGTAAAGATATTGCACCTGTATTTGAGGCGAATCTCTTACTATCAGGTGTCATATTAATAGATAGGCAAGGTAAATTTGTCGGCATGATTTCCCGACGATTATTTTTTGAAAGAATGGGCAGTCGCTATGGTATAGAAATGTTTTATAAGCGATCTATAGAAGCTTTGTATCAGTTCTCTAAAGTAGATGTTTCTATTCTTCCTGGTAATACATTGATTGTAGAGGCGGCGCAAAAATCCTTACACAGACGGCCTGAATTACTTTACGATCCAATTGTTGTAGAAGTCGAAACTAATGTTTACAGACTTTTAGATGTACATCAATTATTAGTAGCTCAGTCAAAAATTCACGAACTTACAAGTCATCTATTGCAAAAACAAACTCAGGCCAAAGCTATTCAAACGGAAAAAATGGCTAGTTTGGGAAGAATGATTGCTGAGGTTGCCCATGAAATTACAAATCCTGTTAACTGTATTTGGAATAATTTGATATTTCTTTGCTCTTATCTAGAAGAAATTAGTAAACTGTTATCTACTTATGATGAAGTATCAGATCCATCTCCAATTATAAGTCAAATTAAGGAACAAATAGAATATGATTCCTTGCAGGAAGAATTAGCTGAGACAACTCAGAGTATTAGATTTGGCTCAGAACAATTACTGAAAATTGTGAATAGTCTGCGTAACTTTTCACACATGGATGAATCTAAAAAGAAACCAGCGAATATCCATGAATGTATAGATAGTAGCTTACTAATTTTAAAGAATCGTCTTAAATACAATATTAAAGTTATTAAAAATTATTGTACTAATTTGCCAAGGGTTAATTGTTATTCTGGTCAACTTAGCCAGGTATTTATGAATTTAATTAGTAACAGTATTGATGCACTAAATGAAAAATCAGCAGAAATAGAATCTTTAGATTGGAAACCAGAAATTCAGATTACTACGGAAGCTATACTAGGGAAAGACTATAATTTGATGAGTATTAAAATGGCAGATAATGGTTTTGGTATCCCTTTGGAGATACAAGATAAGATTTTTGAGAACTTTTTTACAACTAAGCCAGTGGGTCAAGGAACAGGTATGGGTTTGGCTATTAGTAACCAAATTATTAATGAAAAACATGGTGGAAAACTTAAACTAAATTCTTCTCCAGGTAAGGGTACTGAATTTGAAATAATTTTACCAATATTTTAATTAATTGAATATTAGGATTGGAAGTTTAAGTAAAATCTCAGATTAAAGTTGTGTCAATTGTAATTCGGCAACTCTGAAGAAATTACAATACAAACTTAAAAATAGTGAAACTATACTAAAAAAATTTTGGTATAAAGTATACTGGCGCAAATTGTGAAAATTTTAGGTTATTGTATCTTAATATATACTTGAAAGTGAACCTATTAGCCATATATACTTTTTAATTAACGTGTCAAATCGAAATTTATTCGTTTGTTTATTAATTACCCTAGGTCTTTGGGGCACTACTATTAAATCTGTCCAGGGGCAGGCATTAGTTCCTCATATATTACAATTAGACTCTGCCCAATTAGAGCAGACAGGTTTAAGTTTAGCTGAAGAAGCATTACAGTTAGTAAGATTTCAACAGTTTGAGTTGGCTTTATCTAGAGCTGAACTTGCTACTGAATTAGCACCAAATAATCAACGAACTTGGACATTATTAGGTAGTCTTTACATTCAAGCTGAAGAGTTAGAAGAAGGTATTGCTGCCTTAAAACAAGCTCAAGAACTAGATCCAAGTAATCCTGATATTCGATTTGTTCTTGGTAGAGCTTACTTTCAAACATCTGATTATAAAAACGCTATCAATCAATTAAGAAAAGGTTTAAAATCTAAACCTGAGAATCCAGGAGCTTTATTTGATTTGGGTAATGCTTATTATAAGCGAGGTAAATTTAAAAGAGCGATCGCACAATACGAACAAGCTTATGAGCTAGAAGAAAATTTATGGCCTGCAATTAATAATATTGGTTTAGTTCAGTATGAGATGGGAAAAGTAGATGATGCGATCGCTAACTGGCGTCAAGCTGTTTCTATTGATAGTAAAGCTGCTGAACCACTTTTAGCAATAGCGGTAGCTCTGTATGCTCAAGGTGATAAACAACAAAGTCTGGCGATGGGAGAAGAAGCGCTGCGATTAGATAGCAGATATGCAGATATTGATTATCTTGATGAGCATTTGTGGGGGGAACGCTTAATTGAAGATGCGAAAAGATTTCTGGCAACTCCTCGTATTCAAGAAACTCTAGCTCAAATAGAAGATTTACCACCTTCTACCCAGGTTTCTCCTTGATAGGAGTGGGGAAACGCGGAGACACGGAGACGTGCAGATAGATGGACGCGGAGGTTTTCTTTAATCAGTAAAATAGAGCAAGTAGATTGAATTAATTACTCAATTATCCAATCTCCGTCTCCCCGTGTTTCCGTGTCTCCGCGTGTGGGTGTCAAATCAAACAACAACAGGTTCTAAAATTCCCACAATAACCTGGAGTAATTCTAACAAGTCTGTAGGAACTCGATACAGATTTATATCTTGCAGAATTTGCTTTTTTTGAGTATCAAGCACAGCAAATTGCCAAATATTACCCATTGATACTGCACCATATAACATAGAATAGTTGGCAAACGCTGCTTGCTCTAAAGCAATCAATTCTACTGCAAGTTGTGTGAAACCTCTTTGTAAGTCGGCATTTTTGGCTTCAATAACCAAAAACTGAGTTTGGGTTCGGAGAAAATAATCTAATTCACCTTTTAATTGTTCGCTAACTTTTAAGGAATAACTCACTTTGATTTTAGCTTGAGTGTAGTGAATAGACTCCATCAAAACAGGAGCAATTAGAAACTCCCGTCTAGCCATTTCGCTAGTTAAACTGACATAAGGTAAAATCTCTTCCAAACGTTGTTTTAAACTGTCTAACCGTTCGAGTTGACGATGGGTTTTGGGTAGAGTGAGCGATCGCGATTCGTACTCATAGCCAAAATAGGAGAGAATATCGTCAGGTTCTGAGTTTAATTTAAAATAGTCAGCAAAGGTATAAGATTGATTTGGATCAATAGTTGAAATTATAGACATATTATATAAACTCTCGGAAATGCTTATAAGTTAGTCCTCAATCCCCAGTTTCTCTGCTTCTGGGGAGTCTGGTGACTGAGTTATTACCTGGTTGTTACTGTTTTCGCCACCAAGAAATGGTAGCCAGTTTATATCTAATAATTGTTCAAGACTATAAGGGCAGTTTTCTGGAAAAATTATCTCATATCCTGTCTTTTGCCTGACATATTTTAATGCTTTTTCATAAATTTTGGCTTGGTTTTCCTGTAGATAATTTCGTAAATTTTGAGTTAAATCTTCATTGATTTGGGTTCTAAAACTCATAATTTCAGCTAGCCAATGATTGGCGTTATACTCATATTCAACAGTCCAATATTGCAGAAGAAGCAAATGTCTAATTATCTGTTCGAGAAACCTTTCAACTGTTTTTTTCTCTCGCCGACTCAACTCTTCTAATTCCTCAATTAAATGTTCTTTATCTAATTCATTGAATCTGTTTTCTTTTAATAGATTAATCGTTTCCACTAACCATTGTTCATATTCATTTTCGTAAAGGGATATTAAATTGCTTTTAACTGTCATTTTGGCCTCATATTCTTATTAACTTTTGAAATCTCATTAGAATAGTCTAGTAGGGTGCGTTAATGAAATGTAACGCACCGTGTATCCCAAATATTTTGGTACTATCTAGATTAGGGTTTCGTCCAGCCTTTAAAAGCTTCAACTAAAATATTAGCTACTGGATGGTTTAAAGCTTCCTTCAATGCTTGAGTCCCTACAGATTTCAACAAACCAACGACCCGCTCCTTTAATGTTGGCTTACTGTTAACTATCTCAATAGCTTTTTTGGCAACTTCCGTTTGACCTGCTATTGTGTTGGTAGGGTTAGATTCTTCTAGTTGCTTGAGGATTTCTTGTATTTCTGCTGCTGTCTCAGCTAGACTATTTGATTGGACAGGGTTGTTATTGTTTTGGACACCAATAATATTACCATTGTTGGTGAACTTACTACTATTATTATTATTGATAGAAACCCCATTGTGAGTTTCGGTCATTCTGTTTTCTCCTTTTTAGTTAGCTTATTTATTAGAAGTTTTACCTGCGGAAGAGATATTATTCACACTACCAATCATGTCGGCGTTATTCGTAATGTTATTAGCATCAATCATTATCCCATTATTGATAACCTGTTTGAAAAATTCAAATTCTGATGTATCAACTCCCAAATTTTTTAGTGTTTTAATGGTACTATTAAAAATGGTAGTTTGAATAGTTTTCCAAAAAAATAACGTATCTTGGGCACCGTAATAATCAAAATTGATTTTAATATCTCTATCAACTCTAAGGAAAGCCTTCAAACCTGTGTTGACAAAAGCAGCTAACGAAAGTGGTATCCAAACCAAGCTCCATAAAAAAATCACAATAACTATTATTAGAATACCTATCGGATTCTGGTAAAGCCATGGGTTGAAAACTACTTTTCTTATTGTAAAATTTGACACTTTCTCTTTCTCTTTTCTTTCCAAGAATAAAGGCTCTGCAATATACTCTCGTAAAGTCTTATCAACACCATAATTGTACTCTTCTTGAAACTCTGCGGATCTTTTTTGTCGAAAGTTACTAAGCTGCCAAGAGGTAATTTTATAGATAAAAACACCAATATGGACAACAGCTATTAAGCCAATTAAAAATGAGCCGCCCGGAAATATACCAAGAATTATACCAATAATCAGGGCTTTAATTAATCTTAAATGCTTAGTATCTTCAAGGGTAGAAACTAGGCTAAACCGCTTGCGATCTATACCCGTCAAAATGTAAGCAGCAGACTCAACAAAAGTAATCGAACCAGCATTTATAAAGCGCAAAAAGTGAGTCAGAACATAATCACGTTCAGTGTCAGTGTATTGATAAACTCGATAAGCTCGTTTGAGACTTCCTACTTTATTATGTTCTTCATTTAAAAGCGGGTCTTCTAGATAAGTTACTCCTGGTTGAGTAGTGGGAACTGCCAAAAATTGACTGTCTTTTAGCTCGAAACCATCAACAAATAAGTAGGAAAACTTTTGTAATTTTGGTAATTGTTGTTGAGCGATTTCAGCATCAACAGATTTATAAAATTCAGAAACAGGAATATCAACTCTACTATTTGAATCTTTAGATTCTGAATCTTCACGTTTTGGGGCTTTTAGTTTGTCTATTGGTACAGTCCAACTAGATTTTGGAATCAACTCCCCATAACCAGTGAAGGGATAGTTACCGCCAAAAACAATAACGTTTTGGTATTGTTCTACCTGCATTACTAGCTCCCGAAAGTTCTTTACCAATGGTTCCAGAAATTTGAAGAAGCCAACTTGATAATTGGGCTTGTAATTCTTTTTGATGAACTGTCTAGCCATGAACCATCGCAAATAAACTAGCTCGAATGCTACTAATAGTCCGGCAACAATACCAGCGAGAAAAGCCGAGGTTGAAAGACCATTAGCCAGAAAATATAGAACAGTATTGTCAAATCCTACTAATAGTCCCCAAATGATGCTAACTAGAGAAGAGTTTGAAAAACCAGTGTCGATTATTAGTAAGATTTGCACGCATACTGCTGCTAAGGCTAAAATTGAAAACAACACCGTAATTAAAGCCGAGCGAGCAGCGTGACCTGCAATTTCATCCAGCTTAAGGCTCGAAGCAGGAATTTTTGCTTTGTAAGGATCGACTCGCAAGTAATCCAACAACTCGAAGCTACTAAAAATTCCGTTTAAGTAAGCATAGCCTGACAATAGCCGTGTTGATGTTATTAAGTTTATTGTTGAGCTTTCCGTTTCGTCAGACTTTTGCTCAGGCAAAGCCAATAATGCCTGGCCTTCTATAATTGCTATGCGAGTTTTCCCCAAAATAGGAAGCTCTTTGTCTTCCATTACCCTACTGTTGAAGGTAATATTATTACTGCTACCGAGGTTTTTTACACACCATTTTTTTTTTGATTGGTCATACCTAAACTCTAAATGAAGGGTTGGCACATGACCAATACTAGGAAGAGTAATATAGCAGTCAGAATTGTGACCAACTGTATAAGTACGATGTGGTTGTAGAGTCCACTTTAAATTCGCTCTCTCAAGAGCTAAAGTTAGGTTTATCTTCATCCAACTTAGACCAAAGGATTATTAATACTTAGTATATCATCAAATCTAGGAGCTTTCATTAATGCTCTTAGATTCTGAGAGACTATCTGCTTATAAATAAAGTAAAACAGGTTATACTGAGATAGCTGTATTTTCATAAATATGCAATAAATTTAGGCTTATGCAAGACACAGTTAAAGTGGATTTAAAGCAGGATGAACGTTATTCAGTCATTAAGGTTATTCAAGAACACTCGTTTGAAACTATTTCTCTCGTAAAAGATACTTCTCAATACCATAAGCACTATTTAAAGAGAGATTTCAAAGGTCAAGACTTAGAAAAGTTTCAGAATAAATTAGATAGTTATTCTCAACTAGAACATCCACAAATTGAGCAAATTGAGCAAATTGAACATTCTGATGTCGATAGTAAGCAGCAGCAACTATCAATAATACAAACTTATGTTGAAGGAAAATCCTTATTGGAAAGCAAAACTTTTTTAAGTGAATATGAGGCAGTTCAGTTGATGAACCAAGTTTTAAAGGTGCTTTCCTACTTGCACAATCAAGGCTTTATTCACGGTGATATTTCTCCAAGTAATTTAATAGAAACTGAGGATAAATTACTTATTTTAGTAAATTTTAAGCTGATTCAAGATATCAGGGAAACTGCTAAAAAAGGAGCTTCAAAAGATTCCAAGCAGACAAAACCTAGCTCTAATGCAAATTTAGAACAGAAGAACGAGTCTACAACAGAAGTAGAGTTTAATTCCTTTCCAGATATTCGAGATTTGGCAATAACGGTATTAATGTTAATGACTGGTTTGAAGCGCGAGGAATTGCTTAGGAAAAACGGTAATACTTGGGAGTGGTCTGTCAGAAAGCAAATTAGCGATTCACGCGCTGCGGTATTTAAAAAAATGTTAGATGCTGACTTATTTAAAGAAATGTTAGATGCTAACTCAATTCACGTTAATGATGCTGCTAAAATTATTCACCAACTCCTTAATACTGTTAAGCCTACTTCCGCTTCTGATTCTCTTTCATATCTAACTACTGGTGTTTTCAGTGCATTGGGAATTTTAGTAATTTTTGTGGGATTGGTGGCAATTTTTCTAAGTGCCGACAATTCATCCAACACTCCTAGTATTCAACCAGAACCATCAAGGTTAAGCGAAACTCAAGAAAAGTTTTCTTGTCCCCAAGGTGAACTAATAGCGATCGCTTGTGACGTTGAACTTAAAGACTCAGATTCGCCTGATTTTGATGGAGGTGAGTTAACCGTAAAAATTGTTAAAGGTGGCACTGAGAACGATCGTTTGTTGATTTATCAGAAAAGGCCGACTACAGCATCTGCCGAGGAAAACAATAACCAGGTTACTTACCGAAATTTACCAATTGGTAGTTTTTCAGGTGGTATTGGCACTAAGCCTTTGAAAGTTGTTTTCAATTCTAGTGCTACTGTTAAAGCTGTTGAAACTACGGTTAAAAGCATTATTTATCAAAATGTATCGGATAATCCCAAAAAGGGTACTCGCACCTTGGAAATAAGAGTTACCGACGGAGATGGCGAAAGTAGTAATACTCTTAATCGAATAGTTACCATAACTCCCGTCAATCAACGTCCAGTTATTACTGTTCCAGGAATGCAAACTGCTAAAGAAGACCAAAAATTGAGTATTCAAGGAATTAGTGTTAAAGAACCTGACGGGAATAACATTTGTCTTAAGTTTAGTGCTGATAAGGGACAAATAATTGTTAATGATAATGTAGCTGGTGGCGTATCATTTCGGGGGATTAAATACAACAGTGATAATACAGTAGCTTTCTGCGGTACTCCCAGTCAAGTTAACAAGACTCTTAAGGCCAATAATGGAATTGTTTATGAAAGTAATACAAACTTTATTGGTAGCGATCGCCTAACAATATTTGCTCAAGACCTTAGTGACAACGATACTATTAGCGAACAAGAATTTATTTGGCCGGTTGGTGCTTTAAAGAGTAAAACAGACAGAAAAGATTTTGAAATTACAGTTGAGCCTACCAACGATGCACCTCGTCTCATAGGGTTTTCAAATGCTGATAGTAGTATTTTAACCTCGGAGAGTGCCGTTAAGGTAATTCGCGACTGGTTGGAAATCAAAGGTCAAATTTTAGGTCGTTCTCCTAATCGTCAGCTTTTATCAGAGTACACAACTGGCGTCTACTATAACAATTATATCAAAAGAGATGGAACTATAAATTGGCTGATTAGAAACCGAGCATATTACACTTATGAAAAACCTAGTGTTGAGCTTGTTGGAAATTTTCGATTATCAGGGAAACAAGCAAAAATTGATGTACGAACTTACGAGCGTCCAACACTTTACGTTGATGGAAGTATTGATTGGAGCGCTAGTGGTGATCAGCAAGGGGTATATCGCTTTACTCTTGAATTTAGCAATGGCAAATGGAAAATAGCAAAATCTCAAGAACTAGACTAATAAATAGGTTGAAATATAAGTTGATAAGAGACTGATGAATAAAAGCTTTTGGAGTAGCTTTCGTTTTCTTGTTCCCGCCACTTTATTAGTGGTGGGACTAATTCTTAACGGTTATGCAATTGTGAAATTTTTAACTAAAAAACCAGCAACCGTTACGCCCTCTCCTTCTGTTACCCCTACCGTTCTTGTTTCTCCAACACCTGAAAAAACAATTTCTCCATCTCCAACGCCTCCAGCGATAGCTCCTTCAATTGAGCAAAAATCAGTATTAACGCTCAAAAAGCCAAAATTCGGACATTTTCCCTACCAGGAGGGAGACGCGCAACAAATGGTAATTATTGGTAGTTATGCTACTGGTGCAGAGTATCAAAGATTCGAAAAATTGGCACCCGAAGCAGCTTTGGCTTTAATGAAAATGATATATGCTGCCAGGGATGAAGGAGTGTGGATAGTTCCTGTTTCAGGTTTTCGGACAATTGCTGACCAAAAGCAACTCTTCCAATACCAGATTCAGCGCCAGGGTTCCCCAGAAAAAGCAGCAAAAGTTTCTGCCCCACCAGGATACAGCGAACATCATACAGGTTTTGCCATTGACTTAACTGATGGCAACTTCCCGAAAAAAGATATAACTTATGAGTTTGCAGAAACAAAGGCTTTTCAGTGGCTAATTGACAATGCAGACAAATACGGTTTTGAACTGTCATTTCCTGAAAACAACCCTCAAGGAGTAAGTTATGAACCTTGGCACTGGCGTTTTTTTAAGTATGACGGCTTTCAATAGTAATATTAAACCTGGTTTATACGGAAGCTTTTTTGTGAAAGTAAGGTAGAAGGAAGAGAGCAGAAGGTAGGACGATTATGTCAAATTTGATTACTAAAAATCTGTTCCTACTCCCTTCCCGCTAGAGGATTACCTAGCCAAATATTGCTATAAACTATATGCTGCAATGGTCTACTGATTATAATCATGTGCCGAGGAGGGAGTAGAGCTATAATTTGATATGCTTTTATTTGGGATTTTGCCACCCTTCAACAATGGCAACTCCCACATTAACGTAAAGATTATCTAATAATCCTTTGAAAAGTTCTTTGCCTCCTGCTTGCAATGCTCCAACAAAACGTTGACGATTACTTGGGGGAATGGAGGCGCTGACAAATGCTACTTTTTCTTCATCTGTCGCAGCAGGATTATTTGATTCTAATTGTTTCAATAATTGTTGAATTTCCTCAGCAGCTTCCGCGAGAGTTTGCTTTTGCTCTAAGGTATAATTATTATGAATCATACTAGGATTAAATTCTTGTTTGCTGCCAGATTGAGCAGTATCAACAAAGCTATTTTGGGAATTGCGTTGATCATATTTTGATTGGTAATCATTCATGGGTCTATTAGTTGGATTAGAGTTAACTTCAACAATATTAGTATTATTACTTTTTTCATTTTTAGCAAAAATTTTAATAATTTCCTTTAAAAAGGTATAATTATCCTGATTCATACTAGGATTAAATTCTTGTTTGCTGCCAGATTGAGCAGTATCAACAAAGCTATTTTGGGAATTGCGTTGATCATATTTTAATTGGTAATCATTCATAGGTGAGTTAACTTTAATATTAAGATTAATATTATTACCTTTTTCAGCATAAATTTTAATAAATTCTTTTAATACTTGAATAATAAAATTTAATCCTAGAGTAAAGGGAAAAAGACAGACCAAAACGAGGTAGAGCAATGAGAACCTACTCAAGTGAGATATCAAACTAGAGTAGAACCATTGTGTTCCTTGCAAGGCAGCTATCTTAACTTTGATATTCTCGTTGTCGAGATTTTGGTCGTGTGTCTTGAGTAGGGTAATATCTTCTGGTTGCCAATCTACATTTTTAACCACAATGTTAATTTGTCCTTTCAATTCAAGACGTAAGTGTTCCAAAGACTGACTTGGTTCCCAAATTTTGGCAAAAAGCTCTAAAACTTTTTTCCCCTCTTCCCGACTAACAGATCGTTCATTCGTATACTTATCTTCATAAGGATATTGTTCTGGTGAACCTAACCATTTAATTAAGATAATAGTATTAGATTCTCCACCACTGAAAAGGTAGGCCAAAAAACGAACTGTTGCTTCTGTATTGCCATCTCTATGAGCTGCATTCAAAATTTGCAAAATTTGCTGAATGTTCAATTGTTCTTTTTCAATGTTACCCACTGCCATTATTGCTGCTTTACGAACATTTGAATCGTCATCACTCAATAACTGTAGTAACTTAGGAATCAATTCTTGAGCTTCCAACCCCATTTCACCCGCTGCTCTTGTTGCTGCTTTGCGGACATTTGAATCTTTATCACTCAGCAACGGTCGCAACCAGAACATAAGTTCTTTAGCCTCCGACCCCATCTCACCCAATGCTTTTGCTGCTGCATAACGCACATCCAAATCTTCATCTTTCAAAGAACGCACTAATTTGTAAATTAATTCTTTTGTAGCCTCCGATCCTATATTGCCTACTGCTATTGCTGCTGCATAACGAACATTTGAATTTTCATCACTGAACAACTGTCGCCATTGAGGAATCGATTCTTTATCTCCCAACATAATCTGGCTTATTGCTATTGCTGCTGCATAAGGGACATTTGAATTTTCATCCTTTGTAGAACGGACAAGCGAATCTTCATCTCTCAATAACTCTTGCAATTTGGGAATTAATTCTGTCGCCTCTGACCCCAGATTACCTACTGCTGTTACTGCTGCAGAACGGACAAGTGAATCTTCATCCCTGAACAACTGCAGCAATTGGGGAATTAATTCTATCGCCTCTGACCCCATATTACCTATTGCTGTTGCTGCAGCAGAACGGACATTTGAATTTTCATCCCTCAATAACTGTTGCAATTGGGGAATTAATTCTGTCGCCTCCGACCCCATATTACCTATTGCTATTGCTGCAGCAGAGCGGACACCCCAATCTTCATCCCTCAACAATTGTCGTAACCAGGGAATTAATTCTTTAGCCTCCAGCCCTATATTACCTATTGCCGTTGCTGCTGCTTCACGAACACGCCAATCTTTATCCCTCAACAACTCCAGCAACTGGGGAATTAATTCTGTGGCCTTTGACCCCATATTACCCATTGCCATTGCTGCTGCATAGCGGACATCAAAATCTTCATCCCTCAACAACTCCAGCAACTGGGGAATTAATTCTGTGGCCTTTGACCCCATATTACCTACTGCTTTTGCTGCTGCTTCACGGATCTTTGAATTTTCATCCCCCAACAACTCCAGCAACTGAGGAATTAATTCTGTGGCCTTTGACCCCATATTACCCACTGCCATTGCTGCTGCATAGCGGACATCAAAATCTTCATCTCTCAACAACTCCAGCAACTGGGGAATTAATTCTGTGGCCTTTGACCCCATATTACCTACTGCTTTTGCTGCTGCTTCACGGATCTTTGAATTTTCATCTTTCAAAAATGTTCCAATTTGTTTAACTCGCTCTAAGGGAATTTCACTGAACTTAAGGTCGTACTTAGCAATTTTTTTCACAACTTCACGCCGCACATTAGGGTCAGAATCATCCAATGCTGCCAACATTCCCTCGAGCTGCCTGCCTTTTGGTGGATACTTCTCTGCTCGAACGTAGTCCAAATTTACCACCACTAGGGCCAGCAAAAGCAGCAGCAAAAAAGGCCATTTGTAGAGTTTTATCATCTTAGGTTGGTAGACAGAAAACAGTAGTTTTTTCATGTGCTGGACATGGTACTTTTACAGCTTTGAAATCTCATTTCCTAAAAACAACTCTCAAGGAGTAAGTTATAAACCTTGGCACTAGCGTTTTTTCAAGTATGATGGCTTTCGATAGTTTAAAGTTGATTCCTTCGGATTTGATATTATTACTCTCCTACAACTTTTTTCATATAATTTCCCCATAACTGAACAGCTTGACTACTACTGCTATAAGTAGGGGAGTTATCATCATTTCCTAACCAAATTCCTGTAACCATACTTTGGTTAGGAATATATCCAATAAACCATAAATCTACTCCTAGATTAGTTGTACCAGTTTTACCCGCTTCTCCTAAACCCAAATTAAGACTACTACCTGTACCAAATTGCACAACTCCCTGAAGCATTTGAGTCATTCTGTCTGCTATGTATGGTTTCAGAATAGAGCGGTTAGCTTGAATATCTCCTTGAGGGTTTTCACAATTTGGATCTGGATCGTAGGAATAAATGCAGCGACAAGTGTAAATATTATTACGATCGCTACAATCACTACTATCTATAATCTTCCTAATAGTATGAGGTTTATTCGCTACTCCTCGATTAGCAAATACTCCATAAGCACCAGTCATCTCCAAAACATTTACTTCACTTTGACCTAAAATTAACCCAGGTACAGCATTTAATTTAGACTTAATCCCTAAACGTTTTGCCATTCTTACTACTCTATCTAAACCTACCTGTTGAGCGACTCGCAAAGCTACTACATTTTCAGACATTGCTAAACCTGTGTACATATTTGTATTGCCACTACTGCGTTGACAACCGCCGTAACTTACACCCATCCATCTTAGGGAATCACAAGAATATAATCTTGTTGGTGGTATCCCTCTTTCGATGGCAGCAGCATAAGCAAAGATTTTAAATGTAGAACCTGGTTGACGTTGTGCTTGAGTCGCTCGGTTAAATTGACTTTGTTGGTAATCTGCTCCTCCAGTCAGAGCAATGACTTCCCCATTCTTAGAATCTATTGTGACTATAGCTCCTTGAGAAAACCTAGCGTAAGAACCAGCGTTATTAATTGTATCTTGCAAAGTTATTTCTGCATGGGTTTGAATTTCAGGGTTTAAAGCTGTTTGAACGATAAAATTTCCTTCTCTTGCTAAGTCTTTTCCTAATAATTGTTCTAATTCGGTAAATACATAACTATAGTAGTAAGGTGCTAATGTACCTTGGATAACTTCTTTAGCTTTGGGATTAATTTCTATTCGCGATCGCCTAGCTCTATCTGCTTCTTGTTGATCGATCATTCCTAGACTCAGCATTCGATAAAGAACCCCGTCTCTTTTTTGTACAGCTATTTCATAATTTTGTACTGGGTTAAAACTATTGGGTGCTGGTAAAATTCCTACTAATGTTGCTGCTTCTGATAAGGTTAAATCTGTTGCACTTTTACCAAAATAAAATCTGGCAGCGTCTTCAAATCCATATAAATCTAATCCTAAATAAACTTTATTTAGATAAGCTAATAATAATTCTTCTTTACTATAAAAAGCTTCTATCTTGAGAGATACTATTGCTTCTCGCAATTTCCGACTAGCAGAATCTTCTGTACCTACATAATCTCTAAATATACTTCTTGCTAGTTGCTGAGTAACTGTACTACCTCCTTCCCGTATACCATCTGAACGTAAATTTATTAATACTGCTCTTAATATTCCGATGGGATCTACGCCGAAATGCCAATAAAAGCGACTATCCTCAGAAGCAATGACTGCATCTGGTAAATATTTGGAAAATTTAGAGATTCGTCCCAATTCATAATGAGAATTTCTATATTCTGGACGTAGAGGTGTTTGTCCATCACGAGCATAAATGACTACTGGGCCAGTAATTGGGTTGGGTAGGGGGTCTACTTGAAATTTTGTCCATTCAACTAGAATGATTAAACTGACTAAGGCAATAAATCCAGAAATGCCGAAGACACTATAACGAAGGATTGAAATATACCAAGCTGGAGGATTGATATACCGAATTTTAACAGCATCAGCTAATGCGGGTGGTCCTAATGTTAGGATATCGCCATGACGTAAAGCTAGACTATAAATCTGTTTTTTCCCGTTGTAGAGACCATTTGCGGAGTTTTCATCTTTTATGATATAGGGGGCGTTAGCTCTGTTTGGTTTTCGTGAGATGGATAGATGAATTTTGCTAATTAGGGGATTACGAACGACTATATCACAAGATTGGGAGGAGCGTCCGAGTATATAGCGATCGCCTAAAAGAGGATATTTTTTAGTTGGAGTAGTTTCTGCTTCTTGTATCCAGAGTTCGGGTACTTTGGCATTAGGTCTCAGTGCTAGTCGAGAAAAGTTGACGCCAGCATGAATAGTTTTCACCACCTGGGTAATGCTACCCAAGAGAGTTTGAGGATTACGAGGAGGTTGAGAAGAATTCATAACTATAGGTTTAATAATTAATAATTAATAATTAACAATTAATAATTCATAATTACCTCTTCTTAAAAAGAAGAGGATTGGATAAAAAGGAAATTTTTTTCTTATCTTGGTCGATTGGATATGGCTAGGTTTCCTCTGCATCCCACCCTTCGGGAAGCTCCGCTTTTCATGTCGGCGACAGCCGTTAACGAAGTTATGCGTAGCAAAACGACCGCTTTTTTATCGTTGAAAGGGGAGGCTTTAAACCTTGATTTTTCGGTAAGTAAGTGGGGGGAGTAGGGGTGGAACTGAGTTCTATGGCTGAAAAACAATACTATTTTTAGTTGAATAAAAAATCATGTGCATGGGCGAGTAACCCCCACCGATTTTTAGCTTATCATACTTTTTGTGAGAATGCAACCGAAAATCCTTTGGTGTGGCAATTTTTTTGATCTAATTTGTTGGCTTTTATACCCGCGCTCTCTCGCAGGGGAGCGTCGGGATGAATGCCAACCCATGCTACAATAAAGTCACTGAATTTTAGTAACAGGCCCAAAAATTGAAGTCCAGATACAAGTACCGTATCTATCCAAATCATATCCAAATAACCAAATTAAATCAACTATTTGGTTGTTGCAGATATGTTTGGAATAGTACATTAGCACATTGTAACCAACTATACTTTAACGGCCAAAAGAAACCTAGCTATGTTGATTTAACTAAACAATTTATCACTCAAGCTAAACAAGAATTAGTTTGGTTAAAGGAAGTTGCATCTACTCCATTACAGCAATCTCTTAAAGATTTAAGCCAAGCTTACAAAAACTTCTTTGATAGTTGCAAAGGTAAAGGTCAAAGAATTAAGGTTAAGCCACCAAAGTTTAAGTATAAAAAATCTAGGCAATCTGCAAGGTTTGTAGGAGAAAACTACAAAATTGGTCAAGATAAAATTTACTTACCAAAAGTAGGTAAGATTAAAATTGTTTGGTCTAGAAAACTGCCTACTAAGCCTACCTCTTTAACAATAATTAAAGATTCAGCAAATCGTTATTTTGCTAGTTTTGTAGTAGAAATAAATCCTGAGCATTTACCTAAAACTGATAGTTCAATAGGTCTAGATCTAGGCATTTCGACATTTGCAACTTTGAGTAATGGGGATAAAATTAATGCTCCAAAACCTCTTAAGAACAACCTTAAGAAACTAGCTAAATTCCAACGTAAACTTGGTCGTACTGAAAAAGGAAGTAAACGTCGTGAAAAGCGTAGATTAAGAGTAGCCAAGCTTCATGCTAAAATCAAAGACATTCGCACAGACTTCCTGCACAAGCTATCAACTAATTTGGTCAAAAAATATGACATAATTGTGTTAGAAGACTTGAATGTTTCTGGGATGGTAAAAAACCGTAAATTGGCTAAAGCAATCAGTGACTTAGGGTGGAGACAGTTTAGAACTTTAACTGAAGCTAAGTGTGATAAATATGGCAAAGAATTTAGAACTATTTCTAGATGGGAACCTACTTCTCAAAAATGTTCTAATTGTGGTTTTCAAGGAGGTAAAAAAGAACTAAATGTCAGGGAATGGACTTGTTTGAATTGCGGTACATTCCATGATAGAGATGTTAATGCTGCTGTAAATATTCTGAATGTAATTCAACCAAAAACCAAGGTTGAAATATTTAAAGAAAAAGTAGTAGAAACGCCTGTACAACTATCACTTTTCAATGAAGTCGCCGAGGGTCAACGGTCGATTATTTTCGGACACGGAGAAAACGTCAGACTTCCTGTAAAAAGGAAGCAGATTTCAGCGATGTGGTGCGACTCGTTGGCCACTAAACCAGTAAAACTGGGTATA
>NZ_JAAHHT010000073.1 GCF_010672085.1 Okeania sp. SIO3I5 | reverse complement strand
TGTAGGAATAGATAAAGAAGAAAAACAACTGTACCTCCGAGAGCTTGGGAAACGCTATAATTAAATAATTAACTTTTAAAGTTTCCCCAATAATAGCTGATTTATAAATTAAATATTAAAACGCTTAATTACTTACTATACTTAGGTTTGGATATTTTTTTTCCAGTAAACCCCAAATTACTAAAAGCTAGTTCAATAATTAATAATTAACAATTAATAATTAATAATTACCTCTTCTTAAAAAGAAGAGGATTGGTTAAAAATAAAATTTTTTTTCTTCTCTTGGTCGATTGGATATGGCGCCGGTCACCTATCCATCCCACCCTTCGGGAAGCTCCGCTAACAACCGCTTTTTTCTCCTTGAAAGGAGAGGCTTTAAACCTTGATTTTTCGGTAATATTAAGACTTTTGGCGAAGTTTACAAATCAGATATAAAGGGGAAAAAAATAAATTTTTTCCTTTTAGTCAATCCTTTCCCTTTTAGGGAGAGGTAGTTATCAATTATCAATTATCAATTATCAATTATCAATTATTCATTATCAATTAATGAACTGTTCTTTATTTCTTAAAACCCTATATAATTCTAATTGAAATCTAATCTTTAATCTCTATGTCCAAGAAACTTGTACTGATGGATCATGACGGTGCTGTAGATGATTTTCTCTCTACTGTTTTACTAATGACTATGGAAAATGTTCAACCTTTAGGAGTAATTGTAACACCTGCCGATTGTTATATTGAACCTGCAATTAGTGCCACTCGAAAAATTTTAGATTTAATGGGGTGTTCTAATATTCCAGTCGTAGAAAGTACAGTCCGTGGTATGAATCCTTTTCCAGTTTTATTCAGAAGAGATTCTTTTGCGGTAGACCATTTTCCAATTTTAAATGAGCAGGAAAATATTGATACTATTTTGGTTTCTGAACCTGGTCAAAATTTCATGGTACGAGTTTTAAAATCAGCACCAGAACCTGTAACATTAATGGTAACTGGTCCCTTAACAACTGTTGCTACAGCTTTAGATATTGCTCCAGAAATTGAATCAAAAATTCAAGAAATTGTGTGGATGGGTGGTGCATTAAATGTACCGGGAAATGTGAGTAAAGATATGGAACCTGGTCAAGATATGTCTGCTGAATGGAATGCTTATTGGGACCCATTTGCGATTGAAAGAGTCTGGAAAACTAAAATCCCCATTGTACTTTGCTCGTTAGATATTACTAATAATGTACCTCTAACTTCTGAATTTTCTCGCAAATTAGGTAGGCAAAGAAAGTATCCTATTTCTGATTTTGCCGGACAATGTTATGCCTTAGCAATTTCTCAGGATTATTATTTTTGGGATGTTTTAGCAACTGCTTATTTAGCACATCCAGAATTTTATCAACTCAAAGAATGGGAAACTGTAGTTATTACAAAAGGCGTCAGTCAAGGACGGATCAAAGTAGAAACTGGTGGGCGGAAAATTCTGGCAATGGAAAAAGTTGATACAGAGAGTTTTTATCGTTATATTCTCCAACAATGGGCAAGATAATTAATGGATAATGGATAATGGATAATGGATAATTACCTCTGGTTAAAACCGTACTTGATTTAAGATAAGGAGTAAATCTTTAAAACCAGGGAAAACTGATAACTGAAATGACCTTTAATCACTAAAATATATAAATTTTACACTTGAGAATAATGTATGTAATTCATTTTAATTATTTGTATAATATAGTAACCCTAAATAGGTTGCAGGTAATCAAAAAGTAGATAAAAAAACTGAAAATCTTACCTGTTCCCAGTTAAGTGTTCCCTATTCCCTAAAAGCGGTAAGATTTTTATACACAAATATATTAGAGGATTGCTATATTTAGGACAGTTAAAAATATGAACTCTGAACTTTCTGAAACAAGCCGTTTATTAGATATTATGCCTGCTTCTGGACGGATGATGACAAAAATAGTGGGAAAACCAGACCAACCTACAATTATTAAAACGACATTTCCTGTACCTTGGAAAAACGATCGGATCGTATATCTAAATTTTGATTTATGGATGAATTTACCCAAAGCACAAAGAGATTTAATTATGTTACGAACTGTCAGTTGGTTATGTGAAATTGAATGGTTTAAACCTAATATAAATCAAGGTATTTTTGGAGTTGGGTTAGTAGGAATAATTTCCCAATTAACAGAAGCAGATGTAGTTGGAATTTTAGTTGCTGGTGGTTTAACCACAATTGGTTTAATCAGAATTTGGCAAAGTAACCACAGTACACAAACAGAATTAGCAGCAGATGAAATGGCAATTCGAGTAGCAACTCGACGGGGTTATGAAGCACCAGAAGCAGCTAATCATTTATTACAAGGAATTGAAAATGTCGCCAAAATTGAAAGGCGAAATAATTTTAATTTTACTGAGTTGATTAGGTCTCAAAATTTAAAAGCGATCGCTGGTTTATCTCCAGTAGGAGTACCAGAAAAAGTCAGGAAAGAATAATTGTAGTGGGAGCATCTTGCTACCCAAGTATTAACCAAATTTTTGCTAAAGTAAAACAAATATGAAACATGAATGGAGTTAGCAATGACCAAGAAATAAGGTCATACAGTCTCCCCTTTTCAGAGGATAAAAAAGAAAATTTCGGATTTTCCCTCTTACTGAATTAGGAGGTACTGATAACTGATAACTGATAACTGATAACTGAAATGGGTTTACTTGTACAAAGGAATGCTATTTCTCAGTTTTTGGCAATGGGTTTAAGTATAGAGGAAGTTTCTAAAACTCTCAATTTGAGTGTTGAGAAAGTTCAGAAAATTTTGCACTCATAGATATCAAAGCAATGTAGGGACGTTCCATGGAACGTCCCTAATAATTTGTCATATAAAATCCGGTTATACAGTAATCGCCAAATTACTTCTTCAACTTACAAATGTTAAGCATGAATACGAATTTAAAAATTTATGCATTTTCATTTCCTTTCTTACTCCGTACGGACGTTGCTTGAGCATTAATGCGTTTTCGTATAGGGAATGCTCCTATTCCATGTCGCTGAGCGTTAACGTTTGCGGAGCATAACAAGCGGAAAGTTGTGCGGAACGCTAAACGTCCCTACCCCTTACTCCTTACTCCTTACTCCTCAGGACCTACGGACGTTGCTTGAGCATTAATGCGTTACATGTCGCGCAGCGATACATCCCTACCTTCTTACTCCTCACTCCTTATATAGAATCCGGTTATATAATATATGTTTATAACTCTATAATTACTTTAATCTTCCCACACTTCCCACACTTCCCACACTTCCCACACTTCCCACACTTCCCACACTTCCCACACTTCCCACACTTCCCACACTTCCCACCCGGACCACACTTCCCACCCCTAACTATATAATAAGTATTCAACCGGATTTGATATTACTCCTTACTCCTTACTCCTTTCCCTAATTATTTATAACTATTCAACCGGACATGATATCAGATAATAGGCAACTAAATTTTTGCTAAAATCAAACAATATATCAAAATCCAATTTTTTTAACTAAGAGAATTTTGTTTAAAAATAGGTAGACCTTCTGGTGATAAAACAATGCTACCTTGACCATCTCGTTCTACATCACGGAATAGATAATTACCAGAATCATCTCGTTCTAAAACTAACTTTCCTTCCTCAAATTTATAACTGGGAGGATGAAATTGAGCCATACCTTTATGCTCAAATATTTGACCTTTTTCATCTTTTAAAATTGGACTTACTACTAACTCTCCATTAGCATCAAATACCCAATCTTGAGTTTGTGTATCTCGCAAGGGAGTAGGATAAATAGGTAGGTTTTTTGATGTTTTAATTAACTGCCCATTACTATCAGTAATTGGATAAATAAATACAGGTTTATCTAGACTATTATAAACCAGTTTATTAGTTTTAGGGTCTCTTAAAGGAATTGCACCTGGTAATGGTGGTTCCGGTAAATCTAATTCTGGATGAGGCGGGTGTAAACTAGGTGAATTAGTATTAGGTGAAATTTCATAATGTTTGCTAAATTGAACTGCTGTTGGTGTAAAACCAGAGCGTTTCAATAATGCTTGCATACCTTTTTGGTCGGCAGCAATTAATAAGTCAATATCACTTACCTCCATTTCTTGTGCTTTTTCAATGGCGATATTTGCTAATAGTTGAATATTTTCTGGTTGACGATGTTCTGGTTGAACGTACATTCCTAAAACTGAACCGATACGCCGGGGTAAAAAGGGGTTTTCTAGTTCCTGTTCTTCTAAAAATTCTGCTGATAAATCAGGAGGTGGTGCTTCATCGTAGAAATAGATAAATATACAGCCAACTATTTGAGTTTGATTGTTAATTTGAGTTTCTAAAATATAACAATATGATAGAGGTTTATTGAGTTGGTAACTAACATATTTTTCGTAATCAAAATTGGGTTTAAGTTTCATTGATGGGTCAATATTAGCCCGTTCGGTGGCAAAATCTGCCCATAAAGGTGCTATTGCTTGACTATCTTCTGGAGTTGCTAATCTGTGAGTATAATTCATGGTTATTTAGTTGATATTTTGTTAATAATAAAAAGTCTAGTTTCATGTCGGAAATAGCCAAAAACGCTCCTCAAATTAACAAACTGCAAAATCAGTTATCTTGCGTGTTTCTGGGTGATAAAATCCTAAAACAATTTTGTCTTGGGGAACCCCTTCTGCTAACAATTCTCTTGCTATACCATCTTCAGTTCCGTCGCGATGAATCCAAATTTTCTCGCCTTTGATTTCTAGATGAAGTATGCAACCATGAACCATTTTATGACCCTCTACTCCCAGAATCATTAATAGATAATGGTTCTGTTCTCGGTCAAAAACCGTTTTTCTCTCTACTTCGCTATAGGAATAGCGCAATTGACCATAGTCGCCGATTATTTTCTCGATTATTTGTTGATATTTACTGATGGTATCCATTCAATAATTACCTCCTCTGATTTGTTGAAAACTACTAAATTTAAGCGTTGGTTTTCTAGCATTAATTCACCGATGGGTTCGCTGAATATTCCATTATAAGGCTTTACACCTACTGCTAAGTAAAGAATTCTTTCTGGGTTGGTTTTTTCGAGTACGTCATGGTAAACGATATACTGACCAACAGCATTTTCTAGGTCGTTCATTGGGGAAAGGCCAGCAAAACTTTTCAGTTCTACTGCTATTTTTACTAAAAAACAAGTTTTAAAGCTTCTCCTTTCAAGAGAATGAAAAAAAATCAGCTTTAGTATTTCAATCCCGATGCTGAGTGCCAGAGATACTGATAACTGATAACTGATAACTGAAATGGACCCCACTTGAGAACGTAAGAGTCGTCGGTTATGCTCCAGTTATCTTTGACCAGAGCGTTAATTAAGTTGGCATGGTAAGCATCTCTAGCTGGCATGAGGGAATACTTAGGGTGTTTTTTTGATATTGTAGCAGGTTGGGGTCTCAATTGTACATTTTTTTAGCTTCATTCTCAGATTAGGGTGGCAGCGAGTCAATATTGGTCAAAGCAAAATTGAGTATTTCATCGGCCTGAGATATGAGTTCTTCTGCTTGGGTTTCAGTAATATTTGGTTCTAAATCGTCATCACCCCTCACACGAATTCTTTCTGCATCAATAAGATAACGATGATATTCTACTGGAATTCGTTGAGTCCGAGTAAATTGCCGACCGAAAGCAGGGATAACTGCTGAGTGTCGGGTGTAGGATAGTCCTTCTCCTTCCAGAAATGCGGTGGCCACATAAAACATAGCGTAATAAGCACGGGAGGCTACAAATTCGGAAAGACCTGTATTGTTGAGCTGCCGTGCTGCTTGTAAACTTCTGGCTGCTTTATCTAATAGTATCTGTTGTTCCGGGGTCATACCGCTATGCCTTCTGCACGGACGTTGCGGAAAAATCCGCTATTGCGATTTTGGAATTGTTCGTACTCTGCAAAAGCACAGCTAATCAAGACGTTGTACTCTAAGCATAGGTCTGCGATCAAGAAACTAATCCGATCGCTTTCTTGGGAGTAGTCGAAGGGATTTTTGAGAACGATGAGAAGGTCTATATCTGAGTCTGCTCTGGCATCACCTCTTGCTTGGGAGCGAAAGAGAACTAATTGCTCTAATTGTTCGTCATAAATTACTACCTTTTAACTTTTGACTTTTAATTTTATGATAATTGTCTCAAATGTTCCAACAAATGCTATACTAAAATCAAATTGCAATTTAGGAACTAGGACAATGAGCAATGCCGATCGGGTCTTGACTATCGAAAATATTCAATCTTTTTCTGTTGAGGATTTTCTCAATTTATTAAAGGAGAAAAGGACGCTTTCAGTGCAGTTATCCGAGAGAGAAATATTAGTAGTAGAAGCTAGGCAAGAAGAATTAAAGCCTTTACCTATCTTAGAGGCTAACATACCTTCCGGTTGGAAGCAAGCAATTTACTAGGGTTAATAATGACAATTGTTTTTTTAGATGCAGGAATTTTTATTGGTGCTTTATGTAGTGGCGATTCTCGGCATCCTGAAGCTAGAGCTATCGTGGAAGCAGCTAGACGTGGTGATTTGAATTGCTGTACCTCTGTTGGGGTTTTGAGTGAAGTTTATGCGGCTTTAACCTGGGTGGGTGCTAAACCTCCTCAGACACCAGAAGTAGCCAAGCTTTGCGTTCGTGCATTCGTGGAAAATCCTTCAAAAATTGCCGTTTTAGATACTAATTTTGAGGTGAGTATCAAAATGTTGGAAATTGCTGCTAACCGAGGTTTAACAGCTCGTCGGATTCACGATGCTAGACACGCTGCTACAGCTTTAGTAGCTGGAGTTTTTCAGGTTTACACTTACGATGTAGATGACTGGAAAGTTTTTGCTCCTGATGGGATTGTTATTGTTGGACCGGATTCAGTTTTGAATGTTTAAGAGTAGTGCTGATAATAGATTTTGTTCTAAAAGCGATCGCTCCTTTCAATTATCAGTTATCAGTTAGAAGAAAAGAGCGATCGCCACAGAGGGCGAATGCCATTCGCCCCTACATAGTTTTTGGTGGGTGATATTTGTGGTTATTGTGATTACCATTTTGAGAGATTATTTGGGGGCAACAGAGGCGATCGCCTATTCCAGATTTTTTTGGAACGACTGGTATCTCTGAGGGCGAATGCCATTCGCCCCTAAATGGTTGTTTGGTAGGTGATATTTCTGGCCATTGTGATTACCATTTTGAAGGATTATTAGGATGTAATTGATCTATTTCCCATTTCAAAGGATTTTCTATTATGTATTGTCGGAGTTCGTTTAATGATCTTTCAGGCGTTGGTGAATTAGTGTATGATATTAAACTTAATTATTTAGGAGTCAGGAGGTAGGGACGTTGCATGCAACGTCCGTACGGAGTCAGGAGGAAAGAAAGAAGAAGAAAGAATAGTAGAGGGAGAAAGTTTTTTGTTTGCGCTCTGATCCGGACAAGAAATCATACCTCAAATCACCAACGCCATCTTTCATTTCTAATGATATGTTCGTAATAATTCCGTTGCCACACAGGAGCTAATGTAGTTAACTGTTCCCCATGATAGCGAATACGATTGATACGTTTAGTCACAGCAGATTTGAATCCTACCATTGCGGTAGCTACATAGAGACCCAAAGAGAACTATTTGCTCTAATTGTTCCCCGTAAATTTTTTCCAATCCCTGGCGAGTTTGGGCAGTTATTTCTTTTAGTTGGTTGAGGGTTTGTGGTTGGAGTTGGCGACTTTTGCATATATTTGAGAATTGACTGTTGTTTTTGATTGGTATTTTAGTATGGGTTAGTTAAGGAGGAGGGAGCGATCGCTAACGCCAATTTTTTTTCAGTTCTCCAAAATATGTGGTAGTTGGTCTTTTATTTTTTGGTCTTCAGGGGGGAACAAAGCTTTTGGAGTTTTGCCATGTTTGGCAGGATCGTATTGGTACGCTGGCTTGCCATTCAGGTATAGTTCATATGCGGGAAAACCATCGTGATTACCCTGAAGAGTATAATACAATAAGCCGGTATTCGACCGATAAATATTAACAATGATATTTGCATCAATAGATGGTGTAACCAATGGAGCCGCAGCCACAGGATTTTGTCCCTTCACTTTAAAAGTGACGCGGAGGATATTTGGATGAATTCGATTAACACTAAAATCAAGGTTCTCGTGATTTCTTTCAAGTCTCTTAGTTTCATCTACTGTTGCATTATTCTTTAGGGATTTAAACCAGCCTGGATCGGATGGATCTTTGGTATCTTCTACTTCCCAGAAAGCATATCTTTTACTTTCACCCCATTCTTGTTTTTTAGAAATCACTAAATCCTCTAATTTTTGTTGACTTAAATCAAGGTTTATGTCTTGAAAACTACGATATCGATCGCTTTCATAAGAAAAAGTGCGATTATCTCCACTGTAAGCAGCAACCGGATCACGGACTGCTTCAGAAGGTATGAAAGTTTTAAACCGAATATTCACAATGTTATCGTCATCAACATTAGATTTCGATGAAGGAATTTGTCCCGCATTACCATTGTAAGCAAGATAAACTCCATCCTCTAAATCATTATTCCATTTTTCTAACTCACTCCAGTCTGGCACATCTTCAAAGTTCACTTTTTGGAATCCGGTAATCCCATATTTGCCTCCTCCAATTAAAATTGGAATCATTACTGTTTCTCCATTAATAGTTTCAGGCTCAGACTGATCGTTGTTTTTATTCACTTCTTGACATTCACAGTTTGGCTTTAAGTGTTCTTCTAACCACTTACTAATATCATCTCCCCAACCTTCGATAATATCACCCAGTCCATCCAACAAACCATCCAAACCGCCAGTAATAAACTTGCTAACACCAACACCAACAGAACTAATATTTTCCAAAGCATTAGCAACCTTCTCCCCTAGCGAATCTTCTCCATCAACAAAATCATTAGTCCAAGTCTTAGTCAGCGACACAATACCTTTAACTACATTGCCAATACCACTAACTAAATCGCCACTTTCAATAGCTTTAATCCCGCCATAGATTAGAGTTGGAGCTTTAGAAAGCGACTCTAGCACTTGATAACCAAATTTGCCCAAATCGCCTAAGCTTTGCACTCCACCTTGAACGAAACCATTAATACCGCTGGTGGCAGCGCTGGCTAAACCGCCCATGACTTGCAGGAAGCCCATAATACTGTCGCCAGATAATGCACTACGCACACCGCTGAAGGTTCCAGATGCAAGGGATTGGAAAACTTTAATTGAAGATAGAGCCTTTTGGGCAACAGCTTGAGTCATTCCCCAAACTTGCCGGGCAGTATTTTGGGCTGCTTTCAAAGCTTGACCTAAACCACCCGATATAAAGCTAGTAGCAGACATGATGCCACTGAAAATTGCACCTAACCAGTCGCCGTTAATAGCTGCTTGAGTAGCACTAATAGCACCCGATACTAGGGATAAAGCTAAACCAATTTTAGCGATTGCGATCCCACCAATGGCAGCGGTAGGTGGGAACAGCAACAACACCCCACTGATTAAACCGAGAACCATCGACACAGTTCCCAACATCTGATTCCAGAAGTATTTCTTCCGTGCCTTCCGTTCCTTAATCCGCTGGTCAATAATCTGCTCCAACATCTCTCGCGACTGCTTGGCTAAATCTTGGGAAATATCCACCGCCTGCTCTGCATAAGCAACCTTACTCAAGGTCTCAATATACAGAGGGTCAATAATATCCCGTTCCCCAGATAAAACTTGCGATCGCTCCAGTTCCTCTACCAACTCCCGCGATGCACCTTGTAAATCCTGTTGCGCCTTGGCCAATAACTGAGTATCCCAAAGTTCCTCTGACTCCAGTTGGGCAATTTCAGTCTGATAATGTTCCACTTGCCCTATTAACCCGGCAGTAGTTTTCAGCAAATTCTCCTGAATATTCTCTGCTTCTTTCCCTTGCAACGCTAGATGAATATCTCCCTGAGTATCTGCCAACAACGCCTTCACATCATCAGGTAAATCTGGCTGTTGTTTCTCCAAATTCTGCAACTGCTCCAACAGCGACGCCATCTGAGACTGCAATTGAGCCTTGTCGCTACCACCAGCTACCTCATCTAAACCAACATCAACGCGAACCTGATTTACCGCTTGTCGCAAATCCTCCTCAGCTTGCAACTGCTCTAACTGCTCCAACTTCGCCCGCGCCTCTAAACGCTGACGTTCAATTTCGATTTCTTCCCGTTCGATACGCCGTGCCACTTCCTCTTCAATCTCAGACTGCCGTTGAGCTGCAATTTGTTGTTCTAACTGAGCTTGGGCAAGGTTCAGTTGTTCTAAACTTACTAGCTGCACAAAAGTTTGTTCCGTTTGCTGGCGGATGCGAGCAATGCCGTCTAACCGCGCTTGGGCAACAGCCAATTCCTGCTCTTTTTCTTCCCGTTGCTCTTGGGTTTCGGCAATCTGATTGTTAATGTCTTGGAGCATCTGGGCCGCTGTTTCCTGTTGCTGACTCAAAGCATTCATCTGCGCTTGTGCCGTTTCCTTAATCTGCCCGAAATGGTTGGCTTGAGCTTGCGCACGCTGCTGCAACTGGCGATGGTTTTGCATCTCACGATAATAGTTATCCGCTAACCTCCGGTCTTCTGGTCGCGCGATGCCTCCTGCACAACTGCCCCCAGTATCGCTGGCAATGTCGCTATAATCGCGATAATAGATTTCGGCAGCGGTGGCGACATCGTTATGAGCAGCAACGTCTAACAAATGTTTTGCCTCCTGGTTGCCCGCAGCAGTTGCTTCTTGCAATCGTTGCAAGATTTGGAACTCTAAATCGTTTACTTCCTGCTGTTTCTGAGCTGCTTCTAAGGTGTAGTTAGCATTTAGTTCTGTTGCCTCTAGCAATTCCTTGAGTATCTGCTGGTGTTCTTTAGCTGCTTTCAAATGTTCATCATTTTGTGCCAATAAGTCGTTTTGCACTTCCTGTAAAGGAGCCGTTAATGCCTGACTGCTCGCTTCTGCTTGTTCTGCTAAACGTTGAGCTTCCGCCAAGGCAGCGCGGGTATCTGCTAGCTGTGCCCGGAGTTGGTCTAAGTCGCTGTCTGGAGCTGTCAGGTAAGCATCTAATAACCGTTGTTCGGCGAGAATAACTTCGTTTTCGGCGGTTAGGAGGGTGCGTTTTTGACTGAAAGCTGTTTGCTGCTCTCGCAATACCACCGCTTTATTGTCCAATAGTCCCAGAGCATCCTGGAGTTGTGCCTGTTTAGTCTGCAACTCGGTTAATTCGTTGCCCGTTGCCACGGCGATTTTTTCTGCCAACGCCTCAGTATCAGCTATCAACTGTTGACGCAAATTATCTACTTGATCGGTTTCTGCATCTAAAGCCACAGTTTGTTGTTCCACCCATTTTTCCGTATCTGCAAGTTGGTTTTGCAACTCCTGGGATTGTTTGTTGAGGTCGCCACGACGTTCTAAGATGTCTTCAACAGTGTTGATATATTCCGTCGCGTTTTCATCATGTTCTGCCCACTCCGCTAATACTCTGGCATTGTACTCATCAGCTTCTTTTTGAGCTTCTGCTAGTCTTTGTTCTACTTCTGGCAACAGGTCTTCGAGGATTTGCAACTGTTCATTAGCAACAGGAATTTGCTCCCTGGCAGTTTCCAATACTTCCAACAGATTGCTGCTGGCAGTAATTGGTGTTTCGGCAGCGTTGGTGGCATTATTCGCGTTTGCCCACTGTTCTGCTAGATGTTGCAACCGTTCCTGTTGTTGTGCTTGGTTGTCAGCAGCAACTAATTGATTGACTCCTTGTTGGCGCAGTTGTTTAGCATATTTGGTGTAGGTATCCCAGATAATCCAGTCGTGATCGACGTGGGTGATAGTTACCCAATGCGCTTTTTTCTTGCCCGACTTACCGCGTTTCCAAGTCTTGCGTTGTTCAGTCCATGTCGGACCGTTTTTGCGACTGCGCTGCCAATGGTAGGCAGCTCGTTTTTCGTACCAGTCTGCTTGAGCTATAGCTGCTGCTGCTTGAGCGTTGTTTTGGGCTGACTCTGCTTTGAGTTGGGCTAATAGCGAGCCGTATTTGTTGGCTGATTCTTGGGTTTCGCGAATCGCGCCCTCAATAGTCATGCTGTTTTCCCCATCTTGATGCAGCAGGGATGGCAGCAGTATTTCGGAGGCATTATCGACTATAGGTTTGAGGTGTTCCTCTTTGCGGGTTTCTATATCTTTGGCTTCAAGATCGGAACTTTCCCATTCCGTCCAATTGATGCCATTTGTTGACTCGCGAGTATAGATGTTGTTATCTACTCCTAAGTAAGATTGAACTAATTTGCCATCAATGTTTTCCAGGGTAAAATCGTTGATACTCGGAACTGTAGCGCCTTCCGAGGACGACCACCTATCAACGTGAAATTGACTATTTGTGGTGTAAATTGTGTTGTCGGAAGCTCGGACTGACAACACTAAGTTGTTGCCAATCGTTGCTACTTCATAATTGCCACTAACTTCATTAGTAATTCGACGCCAAGGAGTCCAAGTTTTGCCGTTGGTAGAATAACGCAGATGAACTATGTCGTTAGGGGTTCGACCGAATTGATATAGTTTGCCGTTCAATTCTAGCATTTTCGGTTTCTCTTTGACTTGACCATGGCTGTAACTCCAATCGCTCCAAGTTTCTCCATTATCGTTGGAAGTGCGTCCATAGAGGTAGTTATTCGGTCCGCGAACTGCTTCTACTAGCTGATTGCCATATTCGATGCGGGTTGGTTTGAGTTGGTGGATAGGAGAGTCAGGCAATGTTTCTAAATATTCCTGCCGCCAGTCCCCTAGAGCGATCGCCTCTTCTAAAGGCTGCCATTGGCTCCAATTTACCCCATCGTTGGAATGGCGAGTGTGAATTTGGTTATCCATACCCCGGTAGGATTGAACTAATTTGTCATCCACAACTTCCTGAAGCATATCGGTCATGGTTTGAGGGGTGGCTTGGATCGCACCCGACCATTGAGTGCCATTGAGGGCGTGACGACTCCAAACTTTGTGGTCTTGACCTCGGACACTGACCAGTAAGCGATCGCCTACGACATCAACTTCCAATTCCCCTGTTGTCGCCCAGGTGATACCATTCCAACTCGTCCAATTGTCGCCGTCGGAGGAGTGGCGGATGTAGGTTTTGTTATCGGTTCCCTTAACAACTTGGAAGATTCTGTCATTGAGGGTGACAAGTTTGATTTCGTTAGCAGCACCTCCTTTATGGTTCCACTGCGTCCAAGTTTTGCCACCATCAGTGGAATGGCGTTGGTAGATTCGGCGATCTGGACCAGTCGTCGCTTGGAAGGTTTTATCTTTAAATTGGATGCTGACGGTATTTTCTGGTTCTGGCGCTTCTGCTTCGGGTGTGTCGTCAACCTGCCACTGGGTCCAGTTAATGCCATCTTCTGTATGCCGAATATATTTGCGGTTATCCGTACCCAGGTATGATTGAACTAATTTGCCATCAATATTTTCCAAGGAGAAATCGTTAAGGGAGGGAACTGGCGTTGGGTGCGAGGACGACCACCTATCACCGTTTACCTGACTATTTGTTGTGTAAATTTTGTTGTCTGCTGGGTTGGTGGCAGCGCGGACTGACAGTACCAAGTTATTGCTGATCGCTGCTATTTCAAAATTACCTGCTACTTCGTTAGTTACTCGCCTCCAAGGAGTCCAAGAGTGCCCGTCAGTGGAATGTCGCAGATAAACTATGTTGTTAAGATGGCGTACTGCTTGATACAGTTTACCATCTACTTCCACCAGTTTGATATCGTCTTTTTTGCTGTGCATAACGTTGCTCTGCCAATTGCTCCAGTTCTCACCGCCATCGGTGGAATAGCGGTTATAGGTCATATTGTCGGTGCCACGAACGGACTCAATGAGTTTATTATCAAATTCGGTGCGAGCGATTTTGTCTGAATCGAAGTTAACGTCTTGTTCCCATTTATTGCGTATTTCCGCTGCCTCCGCTTCGACTTCTTTTTGTTGTGTTTCTAGGCGATCGAACTCTTGGAGGTGCTGTTTTAAGTCTTGGAGTTTCTCACTGTCGGCGGGATTATCCGTACCTTCGGCAACGAGAGACTTAGCGATGGGGATGGCTTTTTCCTCTGCTTTGTCATTAGCTCCTAGAGTTAAGGAAACATTGTCGATAGCTATATAAGAATCACCAGCAGGTGAATGAATGGGGCTGAAAACAATATAGGGATGAGTTTTAGCCGCTTCTGGTGCGATGAAAGAAAGGCTCCGGCGTTCCCACTCATCGTCGCTGTCAGTGAGTTCAAAAGCACCCAAAGGAATCATAGACTTTAATTCGGTACTATCGGCTAAGAAAAATTCGTAACTGCCGGGATTTGACTGAATGGAACGAATCGAACGCTTCAAATAAGCAGATAGTTCGTAAGTCTTACCTGGTTCTAAGGGAGTTTCTAGCTTCTGAAAAAACTTTTCGTTATTGTTAGATATGGAAGCGCCTGCCACCCATCGAGAACCATCTTGTGCCTTGGCATCTTTGGAAAAATTTCCGTAAGCATTGGCTACTACACCAAAATCACCATCTTCACTATAGGTATCTGCATAATAACGTCGGGCGTTATTATGACGTCGGGCATTAATCCAGCCGGCGGGTAACGCACCCCATCCTCGTGTGCCCGTTACTCCTTCAACATCCTCAAAACTGCCGTTACGAATCAGGTTGTTATCCAAAGCTGCTTTAACATCTCGCAGGGTATAGCGATCGGCAATGGATTCGATTTCGTCCCACAACTTTGCATCCTGCTCTATCCACTGCTTCAACTTCTCAATCTCCTGCTTCAGAGTAGTTTCCCCTGCTGCTAACTCATCCCGACGAGGCGCCACCACACCCAAAGTCGTAATCGCATCTCGCAAGTCCGCCAAATTCCGGTCGCGCTCGCCATCAACATCAGCCAAATTATTCTCAATATGCTCAATCAACTCATCAACGGACTGAGACAGATTTTGCTGACCTTCCCCAATTTCCTGAGTTTGCTGATGCCCTTCTTGCAATTGACTCACCCACTCAGTCGCACTTGCCGTCAAATCTGCCCGTACTTGGTCATTGAGTTGAGCATAAGCTAACACCGTATCCTCATTAACCGCTTTTTCGGCTGCCGTCTCCGTTTCCAATTGACGGTTAAGCGCCTCTAACCGCTCATCATTATTATCGAGTTGTGACCGAATCTCCAACTCCTGCTGTTGTCGGAGATTTTCTAGAGACGCCTTAGCTGCCGTCAAGCGATCGCTCAACTCCGTCACTATTTCCTCATTTTCCTGTTGACGTTGCAATAGATTTTTCTGTTGGCCAATAGTTTTGGTAATCAAATCAGTTAAAGCTTGACGACTGACATCATCCGTAGTCTTATCCAAATCTGACTGCCAGTCAGTTATTAAACCGCTTAACTTATCAGCTTCAGCAGCTAACTCATTACTGCGGTTTTGCAACTCATCAATGAAACCTTCCACTTTAGCTTCCACCTGAGTCGGGAAGAAATCAACATCAGATTCCGTTCCCAAAACCCCAAAACCAATCAGACGGTTGAGAGCATCCGCTTGGTCTTGAGTAGTAGTCGCTAACTGTTGGCCAATAGTTTCTGCTGCCTCCACCGCATTTTGGAACTCTTGCAGTTTAGCTGCTTCCTGCTGTTGCAAAGGTTCAAGAGCAGTAACTAGAGGCGCGATATTTGCTTTTATTTGTCCTTCTTTAGCAGTCAAATTAGCAATATCAGCAGTTGCTGTCCCTAACTCAGACTGTTTGGTAGCAAGGTTGCTTTCCTTGGTGGTGATCGCCTGGTTCAACTCATTAATTTTATTGTGAGTTTCCTCTATCTTCGACCAATTATCGTTGCGCTGCTGTGCTAACCGCGACGCTTTCTGCAAGTTAGCGCGATATGCTGCTGCGTGTCCGTGGTGATATGTCAAATGATGACCGTTCCAATACCACAAGTTGCGCCGATGGTGTTGAGCTAGATTGTAGTAATGAGCTTCAGCGCTGCGTAATGGTTCGTCTTGACCATTTAAGCTTTGCAATTGCAATTGCTGGTTACCCAGTTGTAATTTTTTCAACTCTAGGTCTTCCTGAATATCTGCAATCTCCGTTTTCTTGGTTTCTTGTTGCTCTTTAGCGTCAGCAAGTTCGGTTTGAGTCTCAACGAGTTCTGACTGCAACGAGAGCAGTTGCTTCCGTTCGTCTTCCCCTTCTTTGCGAGCTGCCAAGAGTTGGTTTGTAGCAGCAACTTGAGTAGCGATCGCTTCCTTCCAATTATCCTCTTGCGCCTGATAGTCTGCATCCAAGCGATCGGCTTCGTTTAGCAACTTAACACGGTTAGAAAGGCGATCTATTTCCGCAGCAACGTGGCGAGCGTATTTCTCCGTTAGTTCAATTTCCTCATATTTATCTGAGATTTCTGACTCTTTATCCGCAATACGTTGCTCTATTTCAGCTAAAGTCTCCTGGAGATATATTTTATCTGAGCTTTCTTTCAGCAGTTGAGCATCTTGCTGTTCTAATTTTTGCTCATTGGTGGCAATATCAGACTCAATGTTGCCAATATTTTGCTCAATTCCTGCTAGTTCAGATTGCAGATTTTGTAAATTTTGTTGTTGGTTACTTAACTGAGTTTGCAGGTTTTGTTTCTCAGCTTCTAAGTTTTGCTTGTCAGTTTGCCGTTTAGCAATATCTGTTGCCGTTGCCTCAATTTGCGGTTGCAAAGTAGCGGTGAGTTCTTGTGCTTGTTGGTCTGCCAAGTCGCGCTGTCGATCAGCGTTGTTAGCTGCTGCAAGTTCAGCGTCCCGGTTAGCTTCAGCCTGCGGGTTGTAAATCCAACCGTAAACTGGTACTTGGCGATATCCTGTTCTCCAGCTTTTCCCAGACTTATAACGATAACTCTCCGTGCGATGACCTGTAACTCCCCAAGTATTGATTTGACCGTTCCAATGATTTGCATTCACTTCATGTTGCTGTCGTTGTTGCTCGAAATTATTAGTAATGGCATTCGCTTGGTTTATTTGGTTCTGATAATCTTGCAACACCGACTGTTGTTGGCTAATTTCTGCCTGTTTGGCGGTTATGTTGGCTTCATTGCTGGCAATATCAGTTTCCGTTTGAGCGTGCGCTTCCTCTTGCCCCAATATTTCTGCTTCTTTGTCAGATTTATTCTGCTTGGTAGTAGCCAGATTATTTTCTAGGGAATTAATCGTATCTTGGGTTTGACTAATTGCTGTTTTTGTGTTGGCAATTTGGCTGTCTTTGAGAGCGATCGCTTCCTCCAAAGTAGCATTAGGCTGAATATTTTCGATATCTTTGAAAATTTGCTGCTTGCTTTCCATAGCAGCGATAGTTGTCTCAGTAGCATCAATGTTAGGTTGCAAGCTCGCCTCAAGCTGTTGTGCTTGTAGAGTAGCTGCATCCCTTTGTTGGGCAGCATTATCGCGAGCAGCAACGTGAGCATCACGGTGAATTTTTGCCTGTGGGTTAGGAAGTCGTCCTTCACGATAACCCCACCTGACATAGTGTTCCCACGCACTGCCAATCCAGCCATGCCACACATTTATGTAAACATCGCGATAATGGTTTAAATACGCCTGTTCGTTAAACTGATTAATCTGATTTTGCCAGTATACAGCTTGACTATGATGCTGCTGTCGCTGTTGCTCGAAATTAGCAGCCACCGCATGAGCATCATTAATCTGCTGACGATAACCGTCTAAAATTTCCTGGTGAGGGTCAATATCTGCTTGCAACACTTTAACTTGACTAGGCATCAACTTCTCAACTTCAATATCCGCTTTTTCCAAACCTAAGTCGCGATATTCGTCCTGAAGTCGTGGCAAAGTCTCATCCGCAGCATTTTGTTGAGTTTGGGCAGCACTCAAACGCTCCTCCAAATCATCAAACCCATTCAACAAATTATTATTGCGACTCTCCACCCCGCGCAAGAAATCAACATACTCCTGCAATGGTAAGGTAGGGGCGAACGGCCGTTCGCCCCTACTTTGCCGTTTTTCCAAATCAGAAATCAAATTGCCAATAGCCAAACGTTGGGGTGACTCAGGAGCAGAGAGGTTGAGTTGTTCCTCCTGCACCTTTGCATACGCCAACTGCTGCTGGATATCATTGAGATAATTTTCTGTTTGTTCGAGGAGAGACGATCCCCCTAAATCCCCCTTATTAAGGGGGACTTCAAGATACGATTCCTCAATTCCGGTCCCCCCCTTTCCAAGGGGGGTTAGGGGGGATTCAATTTCCACCAACAACTCCTGAACTCTTGCTTTCTCAGCCTCCAGTTGCTTAATCTGTTTTTGCACCGCTGCCCGACGTTCCTGGTATGGCAGCAAGTAACCATAAGTTTCCAGGAAGTTTTGCAAATCTTTAGTCGTTTTGGCGCGGTCGCTTTGATTCACCTCAACTTCCTCTTGAACTTTATTCAACCGTTCCTCAGTAGCATCAGTTTTTTGCTGCTGAACCGGCAACTCTTCAACTTCCAGTTTTTGTAATTCCGCCTCGCTTTGAGCAATTTGCAACTCCAGAGTTTCTAACTGTTGCTGTTGCACCGGAGTTTGCAACGCAATTAAATCTTTCTCTCCTTGCAACTGCTGTTCTTTAGCATTAATTTCATATTCGATACCCCGCTTCAGTTCCGGCCAATCTCCCACTCGTTCAGCTAATGCAGTTGCCTGTTGGTTCAATGCATCCGCCTCCGTTTGTGCTTGTCGCGCCCACTGTTCCAAGGTGTGGTATTCTGCCTCGGCAGTGTTAGCTTGTTGCTGCGCATGGTTGCGAGGAGCGATGTGTTCTGGATAGTGACGCCAACCGTGAATAGGTTTACGAGATTTACCGCTTTTGCGATGACCAACAACTTCCCAACGGTTAATCATAGCATTATGCCAGTTAGCCATATCCTGACTTCGCTTGCGTCGTTCTTCCGCAAAAGCTACTTGCTGCCAATATTGTTCTGCCTGTTGAGTCTTTTCTGCTGCTTGTTTTTGGAGTGCTTCCAGGATTTCATTTGCGTCATTGGACTGCCCTGTAACTTCCGATAGTTTCTGATTGTTAGTTTCCAGCAACCTCTGATAATTGCTCAACGCCTGACTTTGTTGCTTAATTTGAGGGATTAACTGTTCTAGTTCGTGGTGACCAAGTTGGAACGCATCACCTTGCCAACTATGATGATTGGCATTACGCGCCGCTTGGTTGGCTATGTTGATATGGTGGTTGTATACAGGGGTATTCCGCACGGTGTACCGTCGTCCGCTGCGACCTCGGCGCGTCGTCCAAGCATTATTGGCAATATTAGTATGATGCTGCTGCTGTTGTCGATACTGGTGAGCTTGGGCATAAAAACTATCTGCTTGTGCCTTCAATGCAGCAGACTGTTGGCGATACTGTTGAATTTTGGCTTCCAATTTAGCAATTTCAGCCTTCACAACTTCGACATCCGCCACCAAAGTATCTGGTTCCACAAGCTGATATTGCAACTTCTGCCGAGCATCATCTAGCTCTTGTTCCGTCCGAGCGATCGCCTCCTCCAAAACCTTCAACTGTTCCGCATTAGCAGCCACCAACTCATCTCGTTCCCCAGTCAAAGCTGTCAACCCATCTTGCAACTGTTGCTGACGAGCAGCCAAATCCTGTAACCGTGACGACTCAATTTGATGATGCCCGACTGCCAAACGAAACGCCTCCGACAACTGCTCACTTTGCACCAAACTCTTAGCTGCTGCCACATCCGCCACTTGATAACTATCCAACGCTGCTGCCTGACGTTTAGCAATCTCATTCTGTAACTCCTCCAAAGTCACATCAGCATTACCCAAATCCCTCAAAACCTGCCATTGCTCCAACAACTGATTCTGAGTATCCGTCAAATCCTGAATTGCAGCTTCAGTTTCCGGCGACGCTGCCCGAACATCAACATCGACCCTTCCCGCTCCAGTAAACGCCGAAATCTCCACATCCCCAGACTGAACCACCGCCTCCGGTGCCACCAAACCAGCCATCAAAACCGCCTCAGTCACATCCAACAAACCAGCACCAGTCTCAGCATCCCAACCTTCCGGACCCAAATCTTTAGCAGTCAGAGTCAACAGTTCCTTGACTTGCTGATAACTCAACTCTGGATTTGCTGCCCAAACCAGAGACGCAGCACCAGTCACATAAGAAGTCGCCCGCGAGGTTCCCACAAAAGCATCCGGATCATTTTCATACTGCCCCCCTGGAGCAACCAAAGTCAAAGTATCACCCCGACTCGAATAATCAGCAACCGACTCCAACTTATTCACCGCTCCCACAGTAATAATATTGTCAAACTTTTCGGCAGCTTTACCCAAAGCAGACATTTCACCACCTGTATTACCAGAAGCAGCAACCAACAATACATTATTATCCCGTGCATATTGAATTGCCAGTTGTTCCGCTTCCGTCAAATCATAACGAGTTGTCACTCGTCCCTGTTCATCCACCTGAGTCAAATCAAAACTCAGGTTAGCAATACCCCGCTCTTCTCCAGCAGCTTTCAGGTTATCCACATATTGCACCAACTGTTGTGCCCAGTTACCATCATTAATAGATAAACGTTCATACTCAGCATTAGGGTTAACAGAATAAAATACATCCGTCACATCTTCGCCGTGTTCATCCGCAAAATCCAAAAATGCCACAGAAGTTTGAGGTGCATCAGGTAAAAGAATAGAAGCAGCTTCCGTAGCATTAATTAAATAGTTATCCCAAATCCGAAAATCCTCATTTGCCAACGCTAACTCCACAGAAGTCGGCAAACCTAAAGCTGCTCCCACTTCTTTATTGGCCAATAGTTTTTCCAAAGTAGCAACAGCTTCAGGAGACACCCCTGCTTTTGCCAGAATTTCTGGTTGCTCGATAGCATGGAAAATATTATCAAAATTAGATTCTAACTCAGTCGCCAATGTTTCCAAAGCTGTTTGTGCTTCTGGAGTATCCAAACTTGCTAATAAATCATCAGGGTTAGCATTAATAGCATTTCGTAACTCAGTTAAACCAGAATTAATAGTTGTCACCGACTCTGGCGCGACATAATTATTGAAAACATTAAAAGTATGAGCTGCCACACCTCCAGATTCAGTCGTCGCCTGAATTGTAACTTGACTTTCTCCAGTTTTTGGCAGTGCTTCTATAGATAATTGATTATTTTCTAAATTGACATTGAGAAGTTCACCATTGTCACTTATGACTTCATATTGGAGTTGTTCCCCATCGGGAGTAGCAAATACCTCGGAAATATCTATAGTTTGAGAGGATGTTTCGGGTGTCAGAGTAATATCTGAAATAGCATTAACCAAAGTAGGTGGTTGAGGAGAATTATCAATAACTGGTTCTTGAGCGCCATCACTACCGGGATTATTTCTAGGGGGATCTACTGGCACTATAGTTGGAGGCGGTAAAGTATCAACTGCTCCACCCACATCAGGTATTTCTACACTCGGTTGCCCTGGATTTATTAGTGCTTCCAAAGTCGGCCAAGTAGACAAATTTTCTAAATCAATATTATTAGTATCATTGGGGTTTTCTTGAAAGTATTCGTTGAGCTTTTCCCAATAATCTTGAACTAAACTTTCTGTATCTATCTCGGCAATATCAGGAGGAGCATCAACTCCTAAAATAGCAGTAATTAATTCTTGATCTGTGAATAATCCAAAGATAGGATGGTTAACAAGAGAGTCATCTATTGGTATGGGACAATAAGCACCAGGACTAATAATTTCTTCTAAAATAAAAGTCTTACTTCTTGGCTTTTTGGCAGATTTTTTAGCTTGTTTTTGTTGAGTCTTTTTCTTCCAGAACCAAACCATAAATTGCACCTCTAAATTCTGAGTTTTTAAATATTTTTATTAAGGTTAAATTAACTTACCAAAAAATTTTGGTTTAAAGCCTCCCCTTGGATTGACTAATCATAAATAAAAATTTTCATGATTAGTCAATCCTCTTATTTTCAACAATTAATAATTATTCATTATTCATTATTAATTATTCATTATTAAAGCACCCCAATCAGAAACCGGGTTTATTACCTTGATTATTGTTTTTCACAAAATTTATTTGAGCGACCTAGTTTATGCGTAATTCCTACAGATATTAATCTAATTTTTGATTGTTGAGAAATTAATCCTCAGTATCAGTAGGAAATACTGTTTTGGCTGCTGCCGACATGAAAATTATTAATTGTTCAGCAATTCAGTTAATTCTAGATAAGTAATCTCTCAGTAAATGTACAAATAAATTTGTTTTTTTTTACGAAATCAATCAGGTCTCACACCTTTCCATCCCAGAATATACTAATAACCTTTAGGGTTAGCAAAGCTGTATTTTGGACAGCTTTTAAATTGGAAACCAACTAATATTTAAAATTACACATTATTTAATTGGGGATTTTAACATAAGTAAGAAAAAAAAATCTATTTTAAACAAAATTTAATCTTTTTAACAAATCAAGACTTATATCATGTCCGCTCCGCTGGTATCGTTTGTGTAAATCAAAGGGTGAATATCTACAGGAAATTTAAGTTGTTTCGGGGTCAATACCTTTAATTCCAAGAATACTAGAGCCCGTACAAGGAAATTTCTGAATTCTAAATTCTAAATACTGAAGTAATTATAGAATTATCAACATATACTGTATAACCGGATTCTATATAAGGGGAAAAAAATAAATTTTTTCCTTTGAATCAATCCTCTCCCTTTTTGGGAGAGGTAATTATCAATTATCAATTATCCATTAATGAACCTCCACTTAAAATCTCTGACTATTTAACCTTACCCTTTCCCCATAATTTAACAACATTTCCAAAGCAGCTAAACGATTTTGCCAAGTCTGAACTTGATAAGCATTTTGCCTAGCATGAACACTCATAACAGTTCTCAACTTTAACTGAAATTTCCTCAGACTTCTTCTAGCATTATTCAAATTACTACTATCAGGATTATCAGCCAATTTTTCCAAAACTAATGCCAACTCCCCTGCCTCCTGACGCCAACTCTCAAGTTGAGATTCCGTGAGAGAAAGTTGCTCATTTTCTAACAAAAAACTCCATTCTTTTTTCAAAGCTTGAAAACGATCTGCAGCAGCAACAAATGGTTGACGATAAGGAACTATACCCTCCACAACATGAGCAGGTTTAGTAAAACTATTTAAAGAAGCTCTTCTATTATCACCCCTTTCTGGCGCACCTTGAGTCCGAGTCAAAAATCCATGCAAACCACCAGTAATTCTTTCCGCAGCAAAAATAATATAACCCCCAGTAGGTAAATCTCGTGCTGCCTGAATCTGGTCAACTGCTACAATCTCAGGAATATTCAAAAGCTTAACCGCTGGCGTTATCAAAGTGCTACCTAATACTCCTGTATTTGTCAGCGGTTGGGTAATTTGCTGAAAACGATTTGTATCCAAAGCATAAGTCATAGGAGTAAGTAAATCTATCTCCCCTTTGAGAACCCAACTTTCCCAATCTTGCTGAATTTTATCAAAACGTTCGTGGCGAGGAAAAGGAAATACTGCCGCCGAAAGAATCAACCTTGGATATTTCCGTTTCAGAAAATTAGAAGTATTAGCAACAAAACGATTAACCTGATTAATCTTAAACTCATTCCACTTCCACAAATTCTGGCGATCGCCTGACGAAATTTTCATCGGATCTATCCCATACAACTGCCGAAACTGATTCCGCGCTGTCGTACTATAACCATAAGAAAAATTCCGACTAGGATCTTGAAAAGGATAGCGAATATAGTCAAGCTGAATCCCATCAACCTCATACCGACTAGCAATCTCATCTATTATATTCAGCAAATATTGCCTAACTTCAGGATTCGCCGGGTCCATATAAACCTTCCCATCATTAGGATGTCTTTTGCGACCCTTATTATCAGTCATCACCCAATCAGGATGAGCAGAAATTACCGGACCCAAATAACTATCCGCTTGACCAAGAGCGCGATTATGAGCTTGGTTTCCTACTGCAAACGTCCAAATCCAAGCGTGTATTTCCATATTCCTTTCCTGTGCCAACTTCACTGCTGCTTTCAGAGGGTCCCAAGAAATTGTCAAAGGATTCTGTTTGGGAGCAATATTACTGGGGTAAATCGTGTAACCAGCATTAAGAGTTTCAAAAAAAACAGTATTAATCCCCGCAGCAGCAAGTCGGTCAAACACCATTGCTAAACCTCGTTCAGACCTTGCCCTCACAATTGTTCCTCGGTCTAACCAAACAGCTCGAATTTCAGCCCCCGCTCTTTCTCCATCAGTAGGATAGTTATTCCACAGCATTTGCCTTGTTTGGAGCCATTGACTTCTAGCAGTAGCGTATTGTTTAGCTGCTACCTGTTGGGGAAAATTTTGAATTACCTGACGTGCTTTAGTTACTATTTGTTGAGCATGACTGATTTTTCGATTTCTTTGAGCAATAAATGTACTATTGTTATTGTTGGCAGCTACTAAGCTACTGCCATCTGCTGCCAAATTTACTTCTACGTTTGCTGACTGAGCTGCTACCAAAGCACTTTCAAATCTACCAAGGAGGTTATTTAATTCTTTTAACATTGCATAAGCTTCAGCATTGTTAATTGGATAGTTTCCTTGCCTGATGTCTAAACCAGCAGGTGCTGATTCTGATGAAGGATCTGTTTGGGAATTTGGTACTTGTATTTGTGGTAGAGGTAGAGGTCTCAGTAAGGCAGCTAAGGGGTTACGGCGAGAAGATGATGTTGTTTTTGTTTGTTGTTGAGTCCGGTTCCAAATACTTCTTCTATTATTAGTTTGTGGAGTAGGGTTGTCACGCGAACTAATAATTGTGTCTTTCTCACTGGCAGTTTCACTCGGTTGATGTTGTTGTTCTTTTTGTTGTTGGAATCTGTTCCAAATATTTCTACTTTTATTATTATTAGTAGTCTCTGAAGTTAAATTTTCAGAATCACTAACAGGAATATCTTTCTCAGTAACCGTTTCACTTTGTCGGTTTTGTTGTTGGAATCTGTTCCAAATATTTCTACTTTTATTATTATTAGTAGTCTCTGAAGTTAAATTTTCAGGAGAACTAACAATTGTTTCTTTGTTAATAACCGTTTCACTTTGTCGGTTTTGTTGTTGTGGGAATCTGTTCCAAATATTTCTACTTTTATTATTATTAGTAGTATTAGTAGTTTCTGAAGTTAAATTTTCAGGAGAACTAACAGCAGTATCTTTGCCACTAATACTTTCTTCAGTTGGGCGATTTTGTTGCTCCCTCTGTTGTTCAAATCTTTCCCAAACATTATTACTTTTGGGAACTGTTGTTGTATTTGCTTCTAAACTATTATTTTGATTACCTAATCTTTCCGTTGCTTGAGTCTTTTCCGTGCTGATCTTCTGTTGCTGACTTCTGAGCCAAATATTCTCTTGATTTACAGTTGAATTTTGAGCCGTATTAACAGTTGAATTTATATTAGAATTTTCCGCAGTATTTACAGACGTAGTTCTAGGTGAAGGGGTAGTTAGAGGCTGAATTTTTACTGGGTTAGAACTATTAGCAGTAGGTACACTCAGTCTATTATTTCCTGAAGGAAAAGGATTATTATTTCCAGCACTAAATTGTGGTTGACTTTGATAACGATTCAAAGTAGCTTGCAGCCAAATACTATCTAAAGTAGCAGATGTACTATCTCCCCAGTGCCAACCAAAATAAGTAACTTCGGGAGTAATCACTACCGCTGAAGAACCAGAACTTCCCTTCCAAGTAGCAGCAGTTGTACTGTTTAACCCTGACGGAATTAATACTCCACCGGCAACTCTACCTTGGTTGTTAGCTTTTGGTGCCCAACTTGTAGATTCTTGGCAAGTAATATCTAAACAACGATATTTAGGTTCCGGTGTAGTAGGTTGACTTAAAGGAAAAGCCCAATAAGAACCAAGGAGCGATCGCAATTTTTGCCTTACTCCTGCCTGAGATTTTTTACCTATTTGACCGCTAGCTATTAATTTTCCTCCCTGCTTCACCCACTCTTCAATAATTTCTACTTGAGTTTTAGTTAAAGTCTCAATATTTGGCAAAAAGATAACTTTAACTCCAGATAGGTCAGCTAATGTATTTATTTGTCTTAAATCAATAGGTTCATAACTAATACCTAGACCGCGTATTCGTATAATAATTTGATTCCATTCATCTATATTTTCTGGGTCTCGAATTATTCCTAATAAAACATTAGCTCTACCAGGTGTCGGTAAAAGTACCATCAAACCTAGTAATGTACCTACTAACTTTGGGAAAATTGGTAAAATCTGTTTAGATAAAGTTTTTTGTTGACTCATTACTCCTCACGGTTATCTTAAATTCAATTAACAACTAACTATTAAAGTCCTATACGCTTAAAACTACTGTCGATAATTAATAGATAATTATTATGACTATTTTTGGTATCTATAGGTACAAAAAAAAATCACGAAAATCTGAACAGCTTTAAGAATATAAGTTTTAGCTAATTTGTAAAATAAAAATTAAAAATTATTGCTAATACCAATAGGATTATTCAACATCGTGATAATTGGAAAAGTTTTGAAATAAGTCTAGGCAGTGTATGAAGAAGCTCACGGGGTGACAAGCATCTCACAATGGTTTTGAGGTGCTTGTCACCCCGTGATATCATGTCCGCTGGTATAGTCCCGTGTAAACCGGCACAGGCAAGATGCCTATTCCACGGCAAGATGCCTATTCCACAAGGTAAATATCTACAGGAAATTTAAGTTGTTTTGGGGTTACAGCGGTTTTCATATGAATAAACCACAATGATACTGACTCTTCACTCCTAACTCTTGACTCCTGACTCCTAACTCCTAACTCCTGACTCCTGACTCCTGACTCCTGACTCCTAACAATGAATTTAGTGGTCTACTCAACTGAAAAGCGCTGTAATACCCTTAATTCCAAGAATACTAAAGCCCGTACCAGCAAATTTATGAATTCTAAATTCTAAATTCTAAATTCTGAATTCTTACCCTTTTACAATACTGATTATACCATCTGCTTATAGTATAGATAGCGAAAGAGTCATTTGTGTAGAACCTTTGATATCAGTCGCAATACCTTAAATCTGTAGTTCCAGAGAGTTTTGACCTAGTTGACAATTTACGTTATAAAACAGTATTGTAAAGTTTTATTAATTTTATAGAAAAACATAGGAAAACAACTAAAAATATCTTAGACTGAGAAAGGATTGCAGAACAGCTCGTTAAATGTTTACAGGAGGGATAATACAGTTAGTAGAACGTACTATCATTAAAAAAAATAATCTGGTGTCAAATACAATGAGTCATGTCAATGTTCGTTTAAATACCGATCAGAAAAGTAGTCCCAAACGCTTTTAGCAATGGGATAGAGGGTGTTGTAGTTCACCCCGTTAAGGTAACACTTAATTAAAACTAAGTCAAAGAATATTTTTCTATAGATTTAGTAACTATAACTTGATAGTTCTCTCGGACCTGAAAAAATACAGTTTAAAAAAGGGCTAGAAATATGCACACGCTTTGTATCAGTTTTATAGAGCAGGAAAAGTGAAATGTAGCTCTGACAATCTACCGTAGGAGACCAAAAACAAAAACCAATTACAATTATCTGGAAGAGTTTGAAGCCTTTGCTAAAGAGTATAGGCATCTAAGTAAGTCGCCTTAAAAGCAGAAAGAAGGCAGAAATTTTGTAGTCTACCTTTGTGAAAACCACTATAAATGTAGCGATCGCTCTCTGTAGAAAGTTACAGCAGAGAGCTACTTTCTACTATCTAGCTATCAAGTCAGGTCTCAAATTTTTCGCCCCTCGCAAATAGATATGCACAATTTTTAGGGCGTGAGTTTCCGGCATATTCACATGAATCAAAAATCTGATACAACGTTCTAAACTACCCTCAACGTGCATTTGTTGCACATCTAATAAAGGTACATTATTCCAGTGGGGACGTTGACGAGCGATCGCTGCTGGAAAAATAGCATCTAAGTCACGAGTCACAGAGAAAGTTGTACTAATAATTTGCTCTGGTTCTATCTGATTATTTGCTTCTAGCTCATCTAGCAGTTCTGTAACTGCCTCTCGAATTGCCTCTATTGAATTTTCTGAGACTGTAGTTGCTCCACGAATTGCTTGAACTCGCCACGCCACGCCAAAATCCTCCCAATCAACAATTTTGTACTTAAATTTAAGGTCGATACAGCCACAGAGGCAAGCCACTGGTAGAAACTTCAAATTCTACCCAGCTTTGAGCAGCTGATAATTTTGATGATACCTGATTATTGCCCAAAACTCGATTTAATAAAGATTTTTGTTTTTCTAAAGTACAACTCTCGGTCTTCTCTGGGTCTAAATTTACCAGTTCACAAGCCCATTTACGAGCATCTTCCTCAGTACCTAAACGGTCTACCACACCTAGCTCTAATGCTTGTTGTCCAGTAAATATTCGACCATCTGCAAAACTTCTCACAGTTTCTACAGCTAAATTTCGGGCTTCCGCCACCGTTTGGACAAACTGCTGATAACTAACATCTATTAAATCTTGGAGAATTTGCTTTTCTGGATCGGTCATTTCTCGGTCAAAGGCTAATATATCCTTATACGGCCCAGATTTCACTACTTTAAAAGAAACTCCTACTCTTTCCAAAAGACGTTCTATATTGTTGCCTCGCAAAATTACCCCTATACTGCCAGTAATCGTACCAGGGTTGGACATAATATTTTGGGCACCCATGCCAATATAAACACCGCCGGAGGCGGAAATATTGCCGAAGCTAGCGACAATTTTGACTTTCTCTTGCAACCTTTTCAGGGCACTATAGATTTCTTGAGAGTCCGCTACAGTACCTCCAGGACTATCTATCCTCAGTAACAGAGCTGGAAATTTTCTTTCTTCTACTGTTTTGAGTGCTTCTAATACTCGTTTTCTGGTGTCGCCGGCAATAACACCGTTAATTTCTATTCGGGCAATTTGTTTACGATATCGGGGCTTAAATGGCCAAATCATGCTGTTTTTATTTCAGTTATCAGTTATCGGTAGGGACGTCCTTATGCAACGCCCTTACAGTTATCAGTACCAAGCGCCGATGCCTGACGGTTGAAATACTGAATTTGATTTTTTTATCACTTTATAAAGAGGTGAGACCTCATTTCTTGGTCAAAATACAAAAGTAATAGACTTTTGAGCTATTGAGCAAATAACATATTCAATTCAAATTGTCAAGCAAAATAATACTAATGAATATTTTGATATTTGACTATATTTTACTTTACAATTTAGTATTTTAACAAAAATACACATTTTTGTTCAATATTGTTATTATTACAAATAATAATTTAACAAATTTAGTAAAGTACCAAAAATAAATTTATGCAGCTAAAACTGACCAACTCAACACTTCCTTTTGCGCCACTGTTACTAATTGCCCCCTTTTTCTTCTGGGGAACTGCAATGGTAGCAATGAAAGGTGTTATTCCTCAGACAACACCATTTTTTATGGCAGCAATGCGTATATTGCCAGCAGGTATATTATTGTTACTGGTAGGAATGATTCAGGGAAGACCTCAACCACAAGGTAAATTAGCTTGGTTGTGGATTTTCTTGTTTGCCTTAGTAGATGGTGCTTTGTTTCAGGGGTTTTTGACTCAAGGGTTAGTCAGAACAGGTGCTGGTTTGGGTTCGGTAATGATTGACTCCCAACCTCTAGCAGTAGCTATTTTATCATTATGGTTATTTCAAGAAAGAATTAGATTGTGGGGTTGGTTAGGATTAGGTATTGGTGTTATCGGTATTAGTTTAATTGGTTTACCTGATGAATGGCTCGGAAGTTTACTGCATCCGGAAACAATAGAAGCATCTCTGGGAATAGATACACTGTTTCAAAGTGGAGAATGGTTAATGTTATTAGCATCTCTGTCGATGGCAGTAGGAACAGTTTTGGTGCGTTGGGTTTGCAAATATAATGATCCAGTTATAGCCACTGGTTGGCATTTGATTTTAGGTGGTGTTCCATTACTGGCTATTTCCGCAGAGTTTGAGTCTCAGCAGTGGGTTAATATTGATCAATATAGTTGGATAGCTATGGGTTATGCTGCTGTTTTTGGTACTGCGATCGCTTATGGTTTATTCTTTTATTTTGCTGCTTCTGGGAATCTTACGAGTTTGAGTGCTTTAACTTTTCTAACTCCAATTTTTGCTTTGTTGTTTGGCAATTTCTTTTTGGGAGAAGTTTTAAGTTCATTACAGTCAGTAGGAGTTGGTTTAACTTTAGTTAGTATTTATTTGATTAATCAACGGGATGTATTAGCTCAGAAGTTAAAATTTAGTAATCCAAAACAAGAAGATATTTATATCAAGTATCATTAAAGGGTAGTCCTGTAGATGTAGTGATATCAAATTCGGTTAAACAGTTATAGATTGCTCAGGACTTACGCAGGTGAACCCAGAAACCCGGTTTCTCGTAGACATCTCTTGCTCAAAACAACGATTTATCCTAGAAACCGGGTTTCTTTGCGTAAGTCCTATTGCTTAACTCAGGAGTCAGGAGGAGAAAGAATCATAAAGATGAGCGTAGTTACAAAGACAGGAGATTTTTTTGATGTCCAATTAAACGGATTTGATATGATTTAGGGAACACTTAACAGGTATCGAGGGAATAGAAAGTACGATTATTTCCTAGTTTCCAAGAAAAAATAGTATTCCCTTGACTACTTGACTTTTTTGAGGATATCACTACTTGTACACCACGGGTGATGGTGTATTAATCCAATTGATCTGGATCTATGCCTAATTCCCGCAAACGTGCTGCCATTTTTTCGACTTGCTGTCGCTGCAATTCAGCTTGCTGTTCAACTTGCTCTAGACATTGTTCAGCTAGCAGTCGTGCTGCCGGCTCTTGCTGTCTTTGAAATTCAGCTAGCAGTCGTGCTTCCTGCTCTTGCTGTCCTTGAAATTTAGCTTGCTCTAGACATTGTTCAGCTAGCAGTCGTGCTTCCTGCTCTTGTTGTAGAGTTTCTTCAGGACTAGAATATCGGTTGCCAAGTTGATCGTACCAATATAGCCATTCCCTAGTAACTCCCTGAAAAGTTCCTACTTCTGTACCTATACCTAGACCTATTTCTGGCATCCACATTGGGTTTTCTTCTTGCAACTCATATTTTCCTTCTCTGTTGAGACGGTACAGAGCCAATTGTTGTTTTCCTTCCCGCATAGGAGCGTAAATTACATAATACAACACTCCGTATTCGGCATACTTTCTTTTTTTCCTCTTATATTCTTCTTCGGGAGTTCTCGATACTACTTCTATTGCTAAGGATGGAACTACCCAATTTTCTTCCCAGGTGACGTAACTCAACCGCAGATTTTCTCCTTTGATACGCTCTACTCCTAGAGATAAAAAACCATGAGGAGCGATCGCTTTTTCATTGGGAGAATAATACCACCCCATATTGACACCAAAAAACCAATCGTAACGATTACCCCAAATGTTAACCAGAACCGATCTTAATAAGTCAGCAATTGCAAGTTGTAGTTCGCTATCAACTGGTTTACCATCGCTATAGGGCAATTCTTCCATAGTGGGAAGACGCTTTTTGATTTGGTAATCCAATTTAACCCTGACATTAGTTTTTCTAACTTCTGAGTTCTGAAAATTATTCATATTACTGGAGAGACACAACTAAAATAGTGCATTAACTTTTTCTATTTAATCCTTGTTTAAGCTAGATTGTAGCATTTTTCTCAAGGAACATTTAATATCATGTCCGGTTGAATACTTACACTTCAGAGGAAATCCCCCCTACCCCCCTTTGAAAGGGGGGAAGCAGAAGGGAATATTAGTTCAAAGGTTTTTTATCACTGATTATCCGGACATAATATTACACTTAGTAGGAAGGAAGGCACAAAGCACAAGGCACAAGGGAAACAAAAGTTCAAAGTCGGAAGGTTTTTTTGTGGCGTCAGCTCACGGAGTTCGATCGCTGATTATCCGGACATGATATAAGACGTATTAATCCAATTGATCTGGATCTATGCCTAATTTCCGCAAACGTGCTGCCAATTTTTCAGTTTGCAGTTCAGCTTGCAGTCGTGCTTCCTGCTCTTGCTGTCTTTGAGCTTCAGCTTGCAGTCGTGCTTCCTGCTCTTGCTGTCTTTGAAATTCAGCTTGCAGTCGTGCTTCCTGCTCTTGCTGTCTTTGAGCTTCAGCTTGCAGTCGTGCTTCCTGCTCCTGCTGCCTTTGAAATTCAGCCTGCTGTCTTTGAAATTCAGCTTGCTGTCTTTGAAATTCAGCTTGTTGTTTAGCTTCTTCAAGAGTAGAATATCGGTTGCCTTGTTCGTCGTACCAATACAGCCATTCCCTAGTAATTCCTTGAAAAGTTCCTACTTCTGTACCTATACCTAGACCTATTTCTGGCATCCACATTGGGTTTTCTTCTTGCAACTCATATTTGCCTTCTCTGTTGAGACGGTACAGAGTTAATTTTGGTTTTCGTACCCGCAAGGGAGCGTAAATTACATAATACAATACTCCATACTGGGCATATTTTCTTTTTTTCTTCTTGTATTCTCCTCCGGGAGTTTTCGATACTACTTCTATCACTAAGGAAGGAATCACGCCATTTTCTTCCCAGGTAACGTAGCTCAGTCGTAGATTTTCTCCTCTGATACGATCTACTCCCAGACATAAAAAACCATCGGGGGCAATAGCATTTTCTTCGGGAGAATAATACCACCCCATATCAACACCAAAAAACCAATCGTTACGGTTAGCCCAAATGTAGGCTAAAATTGATTTTAATAAGTGAGCAATTAAATCTTGTACTTCGCTATCCACTGGTTTACCATCTTGATAGGGTAATTCTTCCATTGTGGGAAGACGCTTTTGGGTTGGGGAATTCGATTTAAGCATGATCTTGGCTATACTAATTCCATTATATTTGAGTAGTTTAACATAAGCGATCGCTACCTTGGAAAATCAGAGTTATCTGAGAATTTACAGCTCAAAAAGTATTTTTATTAATCCCCTCATCTCTTCAGCTAATATTATTAATAAAAATTGCTAGATGGCTTTTTAGGGAATCTCCAATAATTTTTTTCTATTCAATTTCTAGAGTCTTATATTTATGAGTATTCTCTTGAATAGGAATTTCAATTACAAACTCACTTCCCTCTCCTAATTTAGAATTACAAAAAATACGACCTCCATGTTTTTCTACCACAATTTGATAACTAATTGTTAACCCAATACCAGTGCCTTTACCTACAGGTTTTGTAGTAAACAAAGGGTCAAATATTTGTTCCTGTACTTCTTCTGTCATCCCCATACCATTATCAGAGATGCTAATAGTAACAAGTGTTTTTTCTTTAACTTCTGTTTTAATTTTAATTGTGGGAATTTCCGATTCATTTGATTGAGAAAATTTCCCTTTTGCTTGTGCTTCTTCCAGAGCATCAATTGCATTTACGATAATATTCATAAATACTTGGTTTAACTGACTCACATAACAATCTACCAGAGGCACATTACCATATTCCTTAATTATACTAATCTCTTTTCCATGTTTAGAAATAAGTCGATTATTAAGTATCAGTAAAGTGCTATCTATTCCTTCGTGAATATTAACCAGTTTCTTTTCTGCTTCACAAAGTCTGCCAAAATGGCGTAATGGCAAGACAATTTCACGAATGCACTCTGCACCTACCTCCATAGATTTTAAAATTTTAGCCAGGTCTTCCACAAGAAATTCTATGTCTATTTCTTCAATTTCTTTTTCAATCTCTGCCACAGGCGGATTGTAATGTTTTTGATATAGTTTAATCAAGTGTATTAGGTCGTTGAAATATTCTTTTGTAAATACAATGTTGCCATTTATAAAATTAATAGGGTTATTAATTTCATGGACCAGATCTGGTATTAACTTCCCTAAGCTAGACATTTTTTCACTTTCGATTAATTGCGTTTGAGTCGATTTTAATTCTCTTAGTGTTTCTTCTAATTCAGTTGTTTTTTCTCTCTCTTTTGCTTCTGAATTTTGCAATGCAGAATTTAATTTTGCTATTTCTATGCCTTGTTGAAGCACAATTTTTATAATCGCATCTATCTGAAAATTATTCATATTACTAGACTGACATAACTACAATAGTGTATGAATTTTTTCCATTTAATCCTTGTTTGACAAAGATTATAGCATTTTGAACAAGCAACATTTAAGTCGTATAATTGGTCTGGAGCTATGCCTAATTCCCGCAAAGTTGCTGTCAATTCTATTAGCGATCGCGACGTTTAAAAATCAGAGTCATCTGAGAATCTACAGCTCAAAAAGTATTTTTATTAATCCCCTCATTTCTACAGCTAATATTATTAATAAAAAAAGTTTAGGTAGGTCTTGCATAATAAATTCTATATCTTCTTTTTCTTCACTTTCTTGCTCAATCTCTGCCACAGGCATATTGTAATGTTTTTGATATAGTTTAATCAACTGCATTAGTTCATGGAAATAATCCTTCACATATTTAATGTTGCCATATATAAAAGTAACAGGGTTATTAATTTCAATGGTAATAGCTGCTACTAACTGCCTTAAGCTAGATATTTTTTGTTCACTTTCAATTAATTGTATTTTGGTCAATTCTAATTGTTTTAGTGTTTCTTCTAATTCAGCCGATTTTTCTCTCTCTTTTGCTTCTGAATTTTGCAATGCAGAATTTAATTTTGCTATTTCTATGCCTTGTTGAAGCACAATTTTTACAATCGCATCTATCTGAAAATTATTCATATTACTGGACTGACATAACTACAATAGTGAATTGAATTTTGCTATTTCATCCTTGTTTGACAGAGATTATAGCATTTTTATCAAGCAATATTTAAGTCGTATAATTGACCTGGATATATGCCTAATTCCCGCAAACTTCCTGCCAATTCTATTAGCGATCGCGACCTTTAAAAATCAGAGTTATCTGAGAATCTACAGCTCAAAAGGTATTTTTATTAATCCCCTTATCTCTGCAGCTAATATTATTAATAAAAATTGCTAGATGGTTTTCTAGGGAATCTCCAAGATTTTTGTCTAGTCAAGTTGTATAATTTGTCTGGAGCTATGCCTAATTCCCGCAAACTTGCTGCCAATTCTATTAGCGATCGCTACCTTTTAAAATCAGAGTTATCTGAGAATCTACAGCTCAAAAAGTATTTTGATTAATCCCCTTATTTCTTCCGCCAATATTATTAATAAAAATTGATTGATAGCTTTATAGAGAATCTCAAATAAATTTTTTATAGTCAATTTCTATAGTCTTAGATCTCTGAGTATTCTTTTGAATAGGAATCTCAATTACAAACTCAGTTCCTTCTCCTAATTTAGAATTACAAAAAATACGACCGCCATGTTTTTCTACTACAATTTGATAACTAATTGCCAACCCAATACCAGTGCCCTTACCTACAGGTTTTGTAGTAAAGAAAGGGTTAAATATTTTTGACTGTACTTCTTTTTTCATACCCATACCATTATCAGAGATAGTAATAGTAACAAATGTTTTTTCTCTCACTTCTGTTTGAATTTTAATTGTGGGAATTTCCGATTCATTTGATTGAGAAAATTTCCCTTTTGCTTGTGCTTCTTCCACAGCATCAATTCCATTTGCTACAATATTCATCAATACTTGGTTTAACTGACTCGCATAACAATCTACCAGAGGAACATGACCATATTCCTTAATTAAACTAATCTGTTTACCAATTTTAGGAGTAATTCGATGATTAAGTATCAATAAAGTGCTATCTATGCCCTGATGAATATTAACTTCCTTCTTTTCTGCTTCATCAAGTCTAGAAAAATTGCGTAATGACTTGACAATTTCACGAATCCGCTCTGTACCTACCTTCATAGATTTTAATAATTTAGGTAAGTCTTCTAGAATAAATTCTATCTCTATTTCTTCACTTTCTGCTTCAATTTCTGCCACAGGTGGATTGTAATGTTGTTGATATAATTTAATCAACTTCATTAGTTCATGGGAATAATTATTTGCATATTCAATATTGCCATAGATAAAATTAACAGGGTTATTAATTTCATGGGCAATGCCTGCTACTAACTGCCCTAAGCTAGACATTTTTTCAGTTTGGATTAATTGTGTTTGGGTCAATTGTAACTTTCTTAATGTTTGTTCTAATTGAGCAGATTTTTCTTTTTCTCTTGCTTCTGAATTTTGCAATGCAGAATTTAATTTTGCTAGTTTATCTACTTGTTCAAGCACAATTTTAATCATGGCATTTCTCAGTTCCAAGACAGCATCTATTTCGCACTTTTTCCAAGGTAAAGATGTTAGTTTAACAATTTCTTTCCACAGTTTAAATGATTTGCGAGGGCATAATTTAATCTTACCATTAGACTCTATTTCTGTAACTGGTGTAGGATCTCCTGCCCAATCAACTGTTCTAATAACTTCTGGCCGAAACCACAAAATATAAATTTTTTGAGCTGAAGATATTGAAAGTGCTAGTAAACCACTAGCTACATCTTTATATTTCTTGAATTTTTGATAAACTTTAGGAAAAGAATCTGTAGAAAAAACTTCTTGGTTAAAATGTTCTTCTATCTCTGGAATTAATTCTTGAGTAGCTATTAATGGTGGAGTTTTACCTACTAGATGAAAATGGTCTCCACAAATTACAACTGCTCCTTCAGCACTGACCAAATTTAGGAGTAGATTTTGACATTCAACTAAGGCATCAATAAAATTTGATGCGGTTGAAATATTTTCAATAATTTGACTCTTAACTGACTGTAACTCCAATCGATAATTATAGTCTTCATTATTTTCTCTAACGGGCATTTCTAGAGACATTGTTTGTCCTAAAAATTCGCACGCTGCTCTTAATTCATAAGGCACATATTTCGGTGAATTATGGTGACAAGCAATTAAACCCCATAATTTCTGATTTTTGAGTAAAGATACAGACATGGAAGCAGCAACTCCCATATTTTTTAAATATTCTATGTGACAAGGTGAGACACTTCTTAAAACAGAATAAGTTAAGTCAAGAGATTCGTTAGTAATTGGATTATTGCTGGGTAAAATTTCTACAGGTTGAGAATTAACATCTGCTATTAATCTGAGGCAATTTACCTGAAATATTTTTCTTGCTTCGGGTGGAATATCTAGACTTGGGTAATTTAATCCTAACAGTGATTCTAGGGTTTCTATTTTGTCTTCAGCAATTACAGAACCACTATTTTGAGAATCAAATTTATACACCATTACTCTGTCAAAACCTGTGATTTTTCTGATTTCTTCTACAATAATTTGACATAAATTTTTCAAACTAGAAGCACCTTGCATTTTTGATGCTGCTTCTCTGACAGAATGATAGAAGTTTAAAAACGAAATATTTTGTTCAGATATAGCTTGCTCTAACTCAAGAATTAAATTATTTTCATCACGATGAATTGTTCCATCAAAAACTAAGGATTTATCTCTGGTTTTAACTGATAATTTAACAGGATTGAGTATTTTCAATCCAGGATTATTTTCTAAGCTTTTTTTGACTGTATCAATTTGGTTTTGATTGAGAAAGTCACTTAGGTTTTGATTGAGCAAATTTTCACCAGGTATGCCCAATAGTTCAAAAGAATTATTGCTTACCTGTAAAATAGTTAATTCCGGTTCTTTTAAAACAAATAATATGCCGTGAGGTTGAATATGACCCGACAAATGAATTTGTTCTTGATATTTGTTAGCTAAATATCCTTGATTTGCTTGACTAATTTGGTTACTGTTCATATTAGTAAAAAAATTGGAACTACTGTTACAGGATTAATGACGATACCCCTGAATAATTGGCATTTGTTTAGACTTTTATAGTAAGTATTCAGCCATCTGCTCTTAGCTGTCAGCTATTATATTAATTTATTATCTTTGAAAGAGAAACTACAATTGAAATATTGAGCCAAAATTAAAAGTTACTCTCAAACCAGATTATCTAATTTTCTTCATTAATTAAAAAGCTATTAGTGCATTCTAATCTAGAAAAAGCTAACTGCTAATACCTGAATGTTTACCGAAATAATTAATAATTAGGACTTGTTGAAAAAGTATACAAGAGTAAGGGTAGGAGTCAGGAGACTCGATATTTGAGACAGGAGGAATGGGGTAGGGACGTTGCTTGAGCATTAATGCGTTTTCTTATAGGGAATGCTGCGCTTTCCATGTCGCGTAGCGTTAGCGGAGCGAAAGCGTCAGCAAAACGT
>NZ_JAAHHT010000072.1:26579-38707 GCF_010672085.1 Okeania sp. SIO3I5 | reverse complement strand
GAAACTGATTGAAAAACATATAATTAAGCCGAATCATTCTAATTATCAAGAAATAGATAAGTTATGCTTTTTGTCAAAAAATTTATTTAATGCAGTGAATTATATTGTTAGACAAGAATTTATCTTTCACCAGAAGTATTTAAACTCTGCCAAAACTTACCATTTAATTAAAGAGTCTGTTGACTATAAAGCAATACCAAGTAAGGTGAGTTGTCAAATAATTAGATTAGTCGATAGATGTTGGAGTTCTTTCTTTGCCTCCATCAAAGATTACTCAAAAAACCCTCATAAATATCTAGGGAAACCAAGATTACCAAGATACAAAGATAAGTTAAAAAGTCCCTGTGTGACGTTTTTTTGAATGCAAAATTCAAAATGCAAAATTCAAAATTAATTAGGAAAAATTGATTAATTTTAGGTATAAACCCCCACCATAATCTTGAATTTGGTGGTCTTGAATTAGTGGCGCTTACTTGCCACCACTAATTGTCTTGAATTTTGAATTGTTATTAGGAGTAATTCCATTCAGGGTAACACCTGGAAAAGTGAGTTGATATTATAGATTAATATTTGTCTATAAACTTACAAACTCTAAACTTGATGATGGCAGTTATTAAACTCACAGGTATTTAGTAGGAGAATTAGATGAACACTATTTTGATTGTAGAAGATGATCAAGTTAATGCTAGGGTTTTTTCCAAGATTTTGACAAAAAGAGGTGGTTTAGCTGTAAAACATACAGAAGATGTAGAAGAAGTAGTGAAAATTGCTAAGTCAAAGGAAGCAGACTTAATTTTGATGGATGTTTCTCTAGCTCATAGCTTTTATCAAGGTAAAGCTGTTGATGGAATTAAAATTACTCAAATTCTTAAATCTGACCCTCAAACAGATAAACTACCAATCCTCTTAGTTACTGCTCACGCTATGTCAGGCGATCGAGAAAATTTTTTGCGGGAAAGTGGCGCTGATGGTTATATTTCTAAACCAGTAGTGGATCATCAAGAGTTTGTCAATCATATCAAGTCATTTTTGAGTGAAGATTGATTTAGAATTTAGAATTCAGAATTTAGAATTTAGAATTCAGAATTTAGAATTCTGGCTATGACTACTATTTGAGAGAAGCGAGAATCTCCTAATAGTAATGGCGACTAATGGCGACTGCTATATATAAATCTAATCACAATCAATAGACTTATCCAAAAATGAAAAATCAAATCAATTCTTATTGATAAATTATCAATTATATCAAATCAGCTTGATTGGACATAAAAAAAATCTCAAATCGTCATAATTACTCAATCTTTGTAATCCTCTCCCCTCCTGACTCCTTACTCCTGACTCATTACTCCTGACTCATTACTCCTGACTCAATCAAGACTGAAGCAATCTATAACTGTTTAACCGGATTTGATATTACTCCCACCTGTTCCCTGTTTCTTGTTCCCTCTTTTCTGGAGATGTCTAATTATCGATCGCTGAGAACTTCACCATAAGAAAAACCTGGAGCTGCCAGAACAAAAACTGTACTAGGAAGACCAAGAGTTTTAGACTGTAAATCCTCATAATACTCGGTAAAATTATCCCCTGGAGTCCGAATACCAAGAAAAATCAAATCAGCATCCTGAGAAGACTCATGCAAAATATCGTAAAAAGGACGACCTTGAGAAACCAAAACCTGAGAACTTGCACCAATGCGTAAATTTTGAGTCAGACTATCAACATTTGCTTGGGTTGTTTGAACTGCAGTTTTTTCAGGAACTACAAGTTTCAAATGAATTTCAGCATTCCGCCAATCTATATCAGTACGCAGCAAATAGGCCAAAAGTAACATTAAGCCACCATTATTTTGTAAACCACCCCACCAAACATCAATTCGACGATATTGACCAAAGCCACGGTCGCTATTCTCCCGTAAAATTACCACATTTTTCTTGGCTTTATGAATATGACCTATCAACTGACAATAGCGATCGCGACGAGAAGGTTCTTGACTATCTCCAAGCACCACTGTATTTGGTGTTAGTGGCCCAATACCATAAGTTTCGACCAACAGTTTGGCCCCATCAAGAAAGTCTGTAGCTGTTACAACTCTCACCAAGACTTGTATTCCACGCTTTTCCACATACTCACGAATAGTTTCTTGCATATCACTCTGCTGAGAAACATCCCGAGATGAACTGGGCAAAACACTACAAACCGTAATCATCCCTCGGTTATGAGTTAGGTCATCTGCAAACTTAATCAACAACCAGCGTTTTTTCGGTATCCCAGACAATACCAAAATATGAGGACGCCAGTTTTTAGTATCTTCTTCTCCAATTTGCAAAATCCCTTGCCGTACCAAGGCCATCCATATTCCTCGTCTGGCATCTCCCCAAGTTGTCTCTAACTCCCGTCGTTGTAGCCAGATAAAGATGGCCAACACTATAACCGCAGCAATAACTGTAGCTATAGCATTAATCAAAAACATCACTGCTAGGCAACCGAAGGCCCCCAACATTGATAATGACCAATGGACTTTAAATGTAGGACGGAAAGATGGACTTTGTAAAAAGCCTTCTATTCCTGCTGAGACATTCAAAACCATATATGTTGTCAAAAAGAACATTGTCAGCACTGGGGCAATAATATTTAAGTCGCCAATGCAGACTGTGGCAGTAGCGACTCCTAAAGTTACTGCTGTACCAATCCGAGGTTCATCATTTGGTCCACTGCCATTACCTAGAAAAGACAACCAACGTGGTAATACTCCATCTCTTGCTAATGCTTGTAAAACTCTAGGAGCGCCCAAAATACTACCAATAGCGCTGGAAAGAGTTGCTCCCCAAACTCCAAATAGAATAGCTGGTCCCCAAAAAGCCATTTCTTTCATAATCAAGGGGTTTTCTATTAAGGTAGCTGAGTCGGCACGCATGGCCAGGAAAATTGGTAATATCATGTAAATTACATATCCTGTACCAACTGCTGCCAGAGTACCTGTGGGAATAGAACGGTTAGGTTCTCGCAAGTCTCCAGACATACTGACTCCTGCCATTATTCCTGTTACTGCTGGAAAAAAGACTGCTAAAACTGTCCAAAAAGATTCTGTAGATTGGCCTGGATCTGCCCAAAATTGTATACTTGTTGTTTCTAGGGGATGTCCAAATGCAAATGAAATTAGGGATAAGGCGATCGCTGCCATGATAAAATACTGTGCTTTAATAGCAATTTCTGCTGAAGTTAAGGCCAATACTGCTACAGCTATTGTGGTAATTAAGGCTACATAAAGTTGGTTAAAGTTACCAAAAGCATCTACTATGCTCTCTGCAAAACCAATTGTATAAAGGGCAACAGATAGAGCTTGGGCAAAGTAAAGGGGTATTCCGACGGCACCACCGGTTTCTAGACCCAAAGACCGACTAATCATATAGTATGCTCCCCCACCTCTAACTATTTTGTCTGTGGCGATCGCGCTAACTGATAAAGAGGTGAGAAAGGTAATACCTGTGGACAGAGTAACGATAAGCAGAGTCCCTAATAAACCTACATTACCTACTACCCATCCAAAGCGGAGGTACATAATTACACCCAAAATTGTCAAAATTGAGGGAGTATATACACCTCCGAATGTTCCTAAACCTGTTTCATTAATAGGTTCGGGAGAGGTTTTGGGGGTTGCTTGTGTTTCTTCTGGTGGGTTGGCATTTTTAAATGGTTTCATAATATTTAAAGTCAAAAGTCAAAAGTCAAAAGTCAAAAGCAAGAGAGGTAAAAAGTAAGATTGCCTTTACTGAAAACTTTGACTTGATAGTAATTTCAAGGAATTATTTGGCATCATAACTAATACCAATTTGATAAATGTTTGCTACAAATATCTCGTTTTTTTAAGGAGTAAGGAGGTAGGGACGTTAGCATTAATGCTCAAGCAACGTCCGTAGGTCCTAAGGAGTCAAATGGGAATAGCTTCGACGCCATTCTTAGTTCATAACTTATTGAATTCGTCAAAAAAACATCTCAATCAGCAAGTTTTTTGATCGCTCTTATTACTTGTAACATTCTTTTTTCACGCTTGGTATAAGAGAAGTCATGCATTCAAAAGTAAGAGAAGTCAAAAGTAAGATTGCCTTTACTGAAAACTTTGACTTGATAGTAATTTCAAGGAATTATTTGACATCATAACTTTGAATGTATTTGTGACATCAAATTAAGTGAATTAGTATTCAATAATTAAGTTCATAAGCAAAATTAATTACACATCTTTTTGACTCCCTGTTCCTAGTTAAGTGTTCCCTCTTTCCACTAGGAAATTACTAAAATGCACAACTATTTAATATTTAGCATTTTCTTGAATTTTCTACATTTTACTCATTCAATAGTTCCCCAGTTAAGAGAGGTGAAAAGTTAAGATTGGATCGATTGAAAAGTTTGACTTGATAGTAATTTAAAGGTAAACATTCAGCCGTCAGGTTTCAGCTTCATTAACTTTAATTGTATGGTTTAAAAATTCAAACTCTTCGTTCTTTTGCTTCAATTTATGGATTAAAAATGTGTTAGAGGATAAACGAATTCTTGCTTGATTCATTTTTATTGAACTCGAGCTGACTGCTAATAGTTGAATGCTACATTTCAAGGAATTATTTGGTATCATAACTAAGAGAAGTCATGCATTCAAAAGTAAGAGAGGTAAAAAGTAAGATTGCCTCTACTAAAAACTTTGACTTGATAGTAATTTCAAGGAATTATTTGGCATCATAACTTTGAAAGTATTTGTGACATCAAAATCGAACAAGCAACATTAAGCTTACCGTGTCAATATATTTTGATATAACCTCAAACCTCCAACTACCTCCTCTATAATTTCCCATTCCTCCTAACTACTCTGTAGGGACTTTGCATACAACATCCTTACCTAGGGTTTGCTGATTAAATATCAAAGCATTTACAGATAAAGGTTTTAGCCACTTTAAGTCGTGAAAAAGTATCAGTTTTTCGGTGAAAAGAGCTGTATAAAGTTAGGACTTTGGGGTAACGCGAGGCAGAAAAATCAAGGAAAAATTATTTCTCCTACAATCCCAGTCTTCCCACACTTCCCACACCTCCCAAACTTCCCACACTCCCCTACTCCTTATAGAAGTCAATGTCTACTTCTCGCTTGTTAATATTAATTTTTGGTTCCAGTTTTATCTTATTATTGATAATTTGGCTAATTAGTTCTCTGTCATGGTTGTACAGTCAAATTTTATGGTCAGCTCCTCCAGTTGTGGCCAACTTATTATTACTGTTGTTAATCGTCCTTATGGGAATTGTCCTTTTTACTCTTGTCTATTATCTGAGACTATACACAATTCCTAAAAGTAAAAGACAACGAAAATCAAAAATTACCAAACCTGTTGTTAAGTCTGAGGCAGTTTCCGAATCTCTGAAGGCAGTTAGGCAACAAATAATTTCCATACAAGATGAGGTAGCTAGACAAGCATTATTGAATCGTTCTCAAAAAATAGAAAATAGTATAGCACAAGGTGATATAAAAGTTGTAGTTTTTGGTACTGGTTCGGCTGGTAAAACTTCTGTGGTTAACATCCTGATGGGGCGAATGGTAGGAAGGGTGGAAGCACCGATGGGTTCGACAAAAGTAGGAGAAACCTATCGTTTAAAATTGTCAGCATTAGAAAGGGAAATTTTGATTACTGATACACCGGGTATTTTGGAAGCGGGGATAGCAGGTACGGAAAGGAGTCAAATAGCAAAAGTTTTGGCGACGGAAGCTAATCTTTTGTTGTTTGTGGTTGATAACGATCTACAGCAGTCGGAATATCTTGCTTTGAAGAGTTTGGCGGAAATTGGTAAGCGATCGCTCTTAGTTTTTAACAAAACTGATCTTTACACTGAGGAAGATAAGGAGGCGATCGTTGTTAGACTTAGGGAAAGATTGTTAGGAGTTGTTAGTAAGATGGATATTGTGGCGATCGCTGCTCATCCTAATTCTGTGCGTCTGGAAACTGGTGAAATTTATCAACCAGAAGCAAATATTGTAGGTTTAATTGAACGTTTGGCGGCAGTTTTGCGATTGGAAGGGGAAGATTTAATTGCTGATAATATTTTGCTACAGTCTCAAATTTTGGGGGAGGAAGCAAGGGGTTTAATTGATGCTCAAAGAAGAAAACGTGGGGAAAAGGTGGTGGAGAAATTTCAATGGATAGGAGGGGGTGTGATAGCAGCTACACCTATTCCTGTGGTGGATGTGTTAGCGACGGCGGCAGTTAATGCTCAAATGGTGATAGAAATTGGTAAGGTTTATGGTTGTGAATTAAATTTGGAAAGGGGGCAAGAATTGGCAATTTCTTTGGCAAAAACTTTTGCTAGTTTGGGTATTGTGGAAGGGGTAATCAAGTTAATTTCTACTGCTTTACAGTTAAATGTAGCTACTTTTATTATTGGTAAGGCTATTCAAGGGGTAAGTGCTGCTTATTTGACTAGAATTGCTGGGAAGAGTTTTATTGAATATTTTAGTCAGAATCAAGATTGGGGTGATGGGGGGATTACGGAGGTTGTACAAAAACAGTTTGAGTTAACAAAAAAGGATGAGTTTGTAAGGTTGTTTATTCAGGATGCGATCGCTAAGGTTGTTGAACCTTTGACTAATATTTATTCTGATGATGAAGAGGTTGAAACTGAGTCGGAATTTGATGAGGAAGAGGTTGAAATAAATTATCAGTCTCAACCTAGTAAAAAAGTTGGTGATTCTGATGATTGGGAAACAAAAAGTAGAGCTAAAAGAGAGGATTGGTGATTTGAAAAAGGAGGTGCAAGACAGGGATTTTTGACATGGATGAGCAAGACACGGATTTTGCCACGGATACACGGATAATATTATGTTATTTGTTTAATAAATAATTGACTTAGTTCCTGAATTTTTTATTGTCTGTAAGGGAAATTTTTGGAGGATTGGTGATTGGAAAAATGGAGGTGCAAGACAGGGATTTTTGACATGGATGAGCAAGACACGGATTTTGCCACGGATACACGGATAATATTATGTTATTTGTTTAATAAATAATTGATTTAGTTCCTGAATTTTTTATGGTCTCTAAGGGAAATTTTTGGAGGATTGGTGATTGGAAAAATGGAGGTGCAAGACACGGATTTGGGCACGGATACACGGATAATATTATGTTATTTGTTTAATAAATAATTGACTTAGTACCTAAATTTTTTATTGTCTCTAAGCAAAATTTTTAGTTGAATAAAAAGTCATGCGTATAGGCGAAGTACCGCCTCTACATTTATAATATCAGAATTTTGGTGAGAATGCAACTAAAAATCCTTTGACGCGCGTTTTTTTCGGGTGCTTTAGAAAATGAAAATGTTGGTGGTTTTCCATTGAGGAGGATTAGGCATTTTTTGGGTGAGTTTAAAAGTTAGGGAGTTGGCGATCGCTCTTCTTATTCTTAATTGAATTGATAATGGACTTAGTTCCTGAATTTTTTATGGTCTCTAAGGGAAATTTTTAGTTGAATAAATAGTCATGCGTATAGGCGAGTTACCCCAACTAACATTTATCTTATCAGAATTTTTGTGAGGATGCAACCGAAAATCCATGCAATTTTTTTTGGGTGCTTCAGAAAATGAAAATGTTGCTTGCTTTCCATTGAGCAGAGATGGATAGAAATATTTGACGGGAAAACCTAATTATAAATCTTAAAAATATTTGGGTACCTAATACTTAGTTAGACGACACTTCAACTATTACATAATCTTAGTAAGCAATAATCTTTGCCTCAAGCTTTTTAGCTTTAAAACTATTAATAGTTGCCTCCCCATCCTCTACCCAAAATTCCCGACCGAATTGTACTAACTCTTGTTCTTTTCCATCAAATATTAATGCCCTTATTGCCACCTTTGCTTTTTCCTCATCCCCAGAAGATTGTTCTTTCAAAATAGCCTTAATCTGTTCAAACAAAGAATTATCTTCTGGAATCTTATCTATTGGCAATTGCAAGATAATTATTTGTCTTGGTTGAGTAGAACCATTTTCAGTTATTAATAATTCCGCATCTTGTTTGAGAAGATTTTTTTGACTCTCTAATTGCTCTACTGGTTTTTCTACTTCTGTAATAGATTGATAATTTTTGCTCTCTTCATCTGTTGATTCATTTTGATAATTATCTAATTCTGTCACTGGTTTTTCCTGTTGTTCAACTGCATCTGACATTACCTTTTCTACCGCTTCTGCAGTATCTACTAATAACTGACTTTCATCATCCTTATGATCGACTTTTCCACTCAAAACTAAAAGAGCATTTTCTGTCAGTAAATCTTTAATTGCTTCATATATTTTTGGAAAAACTACTGCATCTACTTGCCCAGTCATATCTTCTACTTGCAGAAATGCCATTCGGTCTCCTTTTTTCGTAATATGAGGTTTAATTCCAGCCAACATTACCAATAATTTTATAGCTGACTTAGATTTTTTTTCCTGCATTTGAGCAATAGAAATAGCATCCTGAATTTGATTTTGTTCTTGTGCATATTTGAGAGGATGATCGGATACATAAAATCCGAGAATTTCTTTTTCATACTGCAATTTTTCTTTAGCTGGAAAATCTGAAACGGGTGAAGTTTTAGGAGCAGAATCAAAAGCAGGCATTGTTTTTTCTGCCACATCAAATAAATTTAATTGCCCGATATCTCGGTCTTTATTTCTATCTTGCGCCCATTTCATTACACCTTCTAAATCTTCCTTTAATTGTTTACGGTTTAGTTCAATTTTATCGAAAGCGCCACATTTAATTAAAGATTCTAAAGTCCGACTATTAAGAGCGTTAAGATTAACTCTGTCACATAGATCGGCTAAAGACTTAAATTCTCCACCTTCTTTTCTTGCTTCTAAAATTGCTTCTATTGCTCCTTCACCTACATTTTTTACTGCAGATAATCCAAATAAAATTTTATCTTTTGTTTCTCCTGTTGCTACTTTTGGCAAGGGAGTAAAATCTACTTCTGACTTATTAATATTCGGCGGTTCGACTTCGATATTAAATTTCAGACAATTAGCAATATATTTTTGTACTTTATCTTGATCGCCACTATTAGCAGTTAGTAAAGCTGCCATATATTCAACTGGATAATTAGCTTTTAAATAAGCAGTTTGATAAGCTACATAAGCATAAGCTGTGGAATGAGATTTATTAAAACAGTTAGAAGCAACTAACCCATTTGCTAAGACAAAATTATGGTCTTTAGCTACACCAATATCATAAACATTTTCTGTTTTTGCCAGCTTGCGAGAAACAATTTTAACCACGAAAATAACTCCTGAAAATCTGTTCTATTTTTGCTTTTTTGTAATCCCAGAGAAAATCTAGAATTTCTTGGCATTTCAGGGGGTAATGAAATACCTAAATAATCTGTTGCTTCAATTGAGGTTTTAACTGACGATAGGAAATTCCCATTCTGCTACACTCCTTAAACATTTCAAATCCAAATTACGCTCAAAAATTTCATCAATAGGCAGCATTTGACCATTTTCAGTCATAAACTTATGTTCTGGTGTTGCCCGAATTACTGTTCCATCTTCCAGACTATATTCATAAACTTCCTGCATACCCCGATTATGCCATTGAGCGATTGGTTGTGTATAAATATATCCATTTTTATCTACTGTATAAACAGTACATTCAATTCGATCTTCTACAATTTTACCAATAGGAATAGCGCCATATTCTACAGTCATTATTTCTGTCTCATAAGTCAAACAATATTCAGCGAATTTAATCATCTGTTCAAACAAATCTTCTGCCACTGCAGAAAGAACTCCTCTTTGAGTCGCACCATCAATAAATATTTCTCGATGCTTTTCCATTTCTGAAACTTTCTTTTTACCCATGCAGTTGTGAACTATAAAATCATTAGCAATAAAGTTATGGGTTTCGGAAATTGTTAAATCAAAAACTTCTTCTTTGCCAATATATTCTATAGAAGTAATCTCATCCCAAAAAACCTCAGAATTAGCAATTGATTTTAATTCTTCATCTGCAAAAGCTGTCGGAAAATTATTAACTTTATGACGGGATAAACTCCTAGTTAGAGTATTTTTAAAATTTAAACCTGACGACATTGTGTCACGACATACACCGACAGCTTTATCTATTTCTACCCAAGTCATTCCACTAGCTTTTTTAGCTTGTGCAATTAGAGTAAGAATTTCTGGAAGTAGACAATGTTTAGATTGATTTTTTTCTCTTAGGGAGTAGGGAGTAGGGAGTAGGGAGTAGGAATTAGTAATTCTGGTTCCAGAAAATAGGAAAGAAGAAAAAGAACCATACCTTATAAGTCTGAGAAATTCTATATCTTGAGTAACTAAATAACAACTTTGACAAAGCTCCTTTTTGTAACTACTTAAATATGGTTGTATCAATTCACAAAACTTGAGCATATCCTCACGTCCTGTAATTTGAACTTGATAAGAAAGATAAGGTTTACCTTGATATTTTATCTTCTTAATATTGAACAGAGAAACTATACCTAAACGTAGAAGTAAATGTTGGATTTGTCTGACTAAAACTTCTGAGGTAGAGTTGTAATCTGTATGCCCAATTTTTTTGTCTGTAGGGATGTTGTATGCAACGTCCCTACCATCTGTTGACCATAAAATTCCTAAGAAAAGTTGTAACTGACTCTTAGACAAAGAAAATACCCAATCAGGAATTTCTTTATCCCGTGAATTAGTAAGTTTGAGATGATTATCTACCCAATTATTAAAAGCTGAAAGAAAACCTATACGAACATAACTAACTGTTTTTTTGCCTTGATGGAGTTGTTTATCGATAGGTGCTAAAGAACCAAATAATTCTTCTGCACAGCGATTAAAATCAGCAATTAATTCCGCATCACTATTACAGAAATAACTACACGAAGGACTCTTAGTAGATAGATGTCCGTCACCCATTAAATAAGCAGTAAATTTAATTTGAGCATCAGATATTTCACTGCCATGATTAATCGGAATTTTATTTGGTAAACCTAAGCGATCGCCTACAGAAAAATCTTTTAAAGGTTTCCATCCTAAAACTGTATAAAAAAGGTGGTCGTTTGTAGCTTTAATTTTCCGGTTTGTACGAGTGGTAATTTCCCAAACATCTCGCACACCATTAGGATGAATTTCTGTTATTGGTTTTTGCACAATTTGTTGACTTTTGATATCTAAAGAAAAGACTTTTCGACTCAACCAATACTCAGGTTTAGCAGCTATTTCTTTCAGACTAACCAATTTACCTGTTGCTGCATCTATTACTTTTGTAGAACCACTCAAACAACGACGTAATAAATCTGCTTCTCCCAAAGAATATCCTGCCAAATCTTGAGCCATTTTCATAATTTGTTCTTGGTAACAATTATGAACAACTACTCCTTCTGCTAGAAAATAAGGCGAAGCTTGGTCTTCCATTTCCAAGTCAAAACATTCTGCTTTTCCTGCTTCTTCCACAGAGATAACATAAACAAGTCTGACATCCTGTAAATAATTTTTTTCGTAGATTTCTTCTGACTCTTTCCAATTTTTCTGCTGAGGTTTAGCTGAGGAATTAGTCAGTCTAGATAAGGTGGCTTTTTCTAGGGAAGACTCCTGATTTTGGAGACTTGAGGTATTTGTCTGAGGAATGGAATTTTCTGAAGGAGTTGTCAAAGGAAAAGGGAAAATCTGTAGATGGTTTTCTCTGACTTTTTCCCGATTTTCCTGCTGAGATTTATCTGAGAAATTAGTCGGTCTAGATAAGGTAAATTTTTCCAGGGAAGATTCCTGATTTTGGAGACTCGAAGTATCTGTCTGAGAAATGGAATTTTCGGCAGGAGTTGTCAAAGTCAAAGGGAAAATCTGTAGATAGTTTTCTCTGACTTTTTCCCGATTTTCCTGCTGAGGTTGACCTAAGAAATTAGCCTGTCTAAATAAGATAGCTTTTTCTAGGGAAGACTCCAAATTTTTCCGACTCGAAGTATCTGTCTGAAAAATGGAATTTTCCGAAGGAGTTGCCAAAGTCAAAGGGAAAATCTGTAGATGTCTTTCTCGGAAATTTTTCTGATTTTCCCACTTGTGTCTATCTAAGAAATTAGTCGGTCTAGATAAGGTAGATAATTCTCGGGAAGACTCCAAA
>NZ_JAAHHT010000072.1:3193-26569 GCF_010672085.1 Okeania sp. SIO3I5 | reverse complement strand
AGTTGCCAAAGTCAAAGGGAAAATCTGTAGATGTCTTTCTCGGAAATTTTTCTGATTTTCCCACTTGTGTCTATCTAAGAAATTAGTCGGTCTAGATAAGGTAGATAATTCTCGGGAAGACTCCAAATTTTTCCGACTCGAAGTATCTGTCTGAAAAATGGAATTTTCCGAAGGAGTTGCCAAAGTCAAAGGGAAAATCTGTAGATAGTTTTTTCTGACTTTTTCCCAATTTTCCCACTTGTGTCTATCTAAGAAATTAGTCGGTCTAAATAAGGTAGATAATTCTCGGGAAGACTCCAAATTTTTCCGACTCGAAGTATTTGTCTGAGGAATGGAATTTTCGGAAGTAGTTGCCAAAGTCAAAGGGAAAATCTGTAGATAGTTTTCTCTGACTTTTTCCCGATTTTCCTGTTGAGGTTGATCTGAGAAATTAGCCTGTCTAAATAAGATAGCTTTTTCTAGGGAAGACTCCAAATTTTTCCGACTCGAAGTATCTGTCTGAAAAATGGAATTTTCGGAAGTAGTTGCCAAAGTCAAAGGGAAAATCTGTAGATAGTTTTCTCTGACTTTTTCCCAATTTTCCTGCTGAGGTTGACCTAAGAAATTAGCCTGTCTAAATAAGATAGCTTTTTCTAGGGAAGACTCCTGATTTTGGAGAGTCAAATTATCTGTCTGAAGAATGGAATTTTCGGAAGGAGTTGCCAAAGGAAAAGAGGAAATCTGTAGATGGTTTGCTCTGACTTTTTCCCAATTTTCCTGCTGAGGTTGATCTGAGAAATTAGTCGGTCTAGATAAGGTGAATTTTTCCAGGGAAGATTCCAGATTTTTCCCACTCGAAGTATCTGTCTGAAAAATGGAATTTTCGGAAGGAGTTGTCAAAGAAAAACAGGAAATCTTTAGATGGCTTTCCCGGAAATTTTCTTGATTTTCCCACTTCTGTCTATCTAAGAAATTTATTGGTTTAAATAAGGTAGCTTTTTTCTGGAAATACTCCTGATTTTCCCGACTCGAAGTATTTGCCTGAGAAATGGAATTTTCGGAAGGAGTTGTCAAAGAGAAAGAGGAAATCTGTAGATGTCTTTCTCGGAAATTTTTCCCATTTTCCTCCTTCGTTTTGTCTGAGAAATTTGTCGGTTTAAATAGAGCTGCTTTTTTCAGGGAAGACTCCTGATTTTTACTACTCCAAGTATCTGTTTTTTTCTTCTTACTAGAAACTTGCCATTTTTCATAAACCGCAGAAATATAAACATTGCCGTTCTTAACTCCCGGTTGTAATTCCCAGGCAAACTTATCTCCCTCCGGCGTTAAAAAGCGATGGTTTTTTCCAGCATAAATTACCGTCCCGCTAGACAAAGTAATCTTCAATATTTCCCTGACACCACTCCGCCACTGTTTAGCAACTTTTGCCTGCCAAACTTTCCTACCATCCGAAGTTAAAATTACCTCCCCACTCTTAATATTTTCGATCGCCTCTCTCGAACCATCTGGTTTATCAATTAAAGTTCCCTTTGGCAAACAAAGTACACCATAAGTTTCTTGCAAAATCGGCTCTAACTTTGGATCTTGATATTCAATTTTTTCCCGCCCATGTTTCCGGTCAATAAACTTAGGAATTAAACCAGCATCTAAAGGTCCGGGGCGATACAAAGCCAAGATAGAAGAAATATCTTCAATAGAAGTAGGCTTCAATTTTTTCACAACATCTACCATCCCAGAAGATTCCAATTGAAATACTCCTTCCAAATCTCCAGATTTAATCAGATCATAAGTCTTTTTCACATCATCTGGAATTTTCTTAATATTGCCTCTTGCCAAAATTTCCATTGCCTTTCTTTCATTAGCAGGCAAATCGTCTGGAACCAAAGGAAGATGATGATTTTGCTCAATTAACTCGGCAGTATTCTGGATAATAGTCAAATTTTTCAATCCCAAAAAATCCATTTTCAACAAACCCAAAGATTCTATATCCTCCATGTGATACTGAGTAATAACCGAGCCATCATTATTCCTTTGTAAAGGCACAATTTCATCCAGAGATTCTTTAGAAATTACTACCCCTGCCGCGTGTACTCCAAAAGTTTTATTCGTACCCTCAATTCTAATTGCCATATCTATCCATTGTCGGATAGGAATTTTACCAACTTCTATCCCTTCATTATTTTTAATTTCTGTTTCTTGATTCTCAAAAGCTTCCTTAAATTCTGGGGAAGGAGTCTCATCAGAAGTCATCACTTTTAACTTAGCTGGTTTACCCCGCGCAACAGGAATTAACTTTGCCATTTTATTTGCTTCCCCAAAAGAAACACCCAATACTCTTCCCACATCTTTTAATACTGCCTTAGAAGTCATCCGGTTAAAAGTAATAATTTGAGCAACTCTCTCTTCCCCATACCTTTCAGTCACATATTTAATCATTTTATCTCGACTTTCAATACAGAAGTCTGTATCAATATCTGGCATTGATTTCCGTTCTGGATTTAAAAATCTTTCAAATAATAAGCCATGATGCACCGGATCTATATTAGTAATTCGCAAAGAATAAGCAACTAATGAACCAGCAGCACTTCCCCTACCCGGTCCGACAGGAATATTATTATCTCTGGCATGTTTTATATAATCCCAAACCACCAAAAAATATGTAGAAAAACCTTTATCCTGAAGAACTTTCAATTCAGTTTCCATCCGCTCTTTATACACTGCGTAAATTTCACTTTTTTGTTTAAGTTTCAGCCTTTCCAATAATCCTTCCCAAGACAGTTTTTCTAGATAAGTATCGGCATTATGTTCTGGAGGAATCGGATAATCAGGAATTCTAGGCTCTCCCAATATTCCCTCATATTTTTCAACTTTATTACCTACTTCTAATGTATTAGCGATCGCTTCTTCTATAACTTCATTTTCTAAGTGGTCTCTAAATAGTTGCTTCATCTCTTCAGCAGACTTTAAATATTCGGTACCGCTATACCGCATCCGCTTTTGTTCAGATATTAATTTTTGGGTGTTAATACACAACAAAGCGTCGTGTGCTTCTACATCTCGACAAGAAATAAAATGAGAGTCGTTTGTGGCTACTATTTTTATCTTTAATCTCTCAGCAATTTTGACAATTCCAGTATTAACTACTCTATCTTCTTGGAAACCGTGGTCTTGTATTTCTAGATAGTAATCTTCTCCAAATAAATCTTTGTACCACTTAGCTATTTTCTTAGCTTCTTCTAATTTTCCCTGCATAATATTTTGCGGTACTTCTCCTGCCAAACACCCGCTAGTTACTATCAAGCCTTCGTGATATTTTTCTAACAATTCTTTGTTAATACAAGGTCGAGCAAATATGCCTTTTCCTTGAAAACCATGTAGATGAGAAAGAGTTGTTAGTTTGACTAAATTTTTATAGCCTTGAGTATTTTTTGCTAATACGACCTGGTGAAATTTTTTGCCTCGTTGCTGTTTTTTAAAATCTCCATTTATCACATACATTTCATTGCCAATTATGGGTTTAATATTTTTGTTTCTACACAACTTAATTAATTGAATCGCCCCATACATTACTCCATGGTCTGTCAGAGCAATGGCTGGCATTCCTAGTTCTACCGCCCTATCTATTAATTGTGGTAATTGGGATGCTCCATCCAATAGGCTATAGTCGCTATGAATATGTAGGCCAACAAATGACATTTTTTTTAGATTTTAGAATAAATGTTTTATGTAGCTTTATTTTATAGCAGAAGTAAGAAGGTTGATTTTTGCTGTTATTCGTTTGCCTGAAAGTCTTTATCTGTAAGGTTTTTAGGGTTTAACGAATAGCTTCATAAGTTAAGATTATGATTTTTGCTAAATATATTAGGAATTTCAACTGAATTTTGCAAAAAAAGTTGAAATGAGCTATTCATGGCCCAAAAATGGGAAATTTAGGTGCGATCGCGTTCGCATTGGCCATTTTCTAAAAGTATTGATATGTAAGAGATATAGGGTGGTTGCAGGAAGAGAAATTTTGGTGTATTTTTGAAGTAAGTGGCTCGCTCTGCGCAGGTGCTTATTAAAATGAGAAAGAGAATTAGTGAGTGAGAGTGCGATCGCTTTTGAAGATTTTTTGCTGCAATGGAAAATTTCCAGAAAAAGAACTGTCTGAATTATTAATTAGACTATAGGTATTCAAAATCTAGCCATCAAGAAGACTTTTAGAATATTTATCACAATTGGGATAAAATCAGTATTTAAGCAGCTATTGAAACTGGGAGTCCTCCATCTGGTCTTTAGGAAGTGGAAGTGCTATTAGTTGTCTTTAGCTGAAATAGTAAATTTCCTATAACTGAGCTATCATTGATTTAAACTTATTTCAGCTTCTTTAAATGAACTATGAAAAAAAATTTTCAGCTTCTTAATACAAAGATAAACTTAAAGGAAGTTTTAAGCAAAGCTCAAGTTAGAATAAAATTACCAATACCATTTGTAAGTTATGAAATTCCTCTTAATGAAGTTTTTGACCCCCAAAGCATAGATACCCGAATTAGTCGATTAAGCGATATAAAAAAAGAGCTAGAGTCTGCTATATTTGCTGTAGAATCGTTACAAAATGATGCTCAAAAAAACAAGGAAGAAATTAGTAGATTACAAGAACGTATTCGTGAATTAGAGGAGGATAAAAGTACCGCAGAAACTGTTCTAAAAGTTCCTCAAGAATCCTTCGCTCGTCTTATCGAAAATGCTACCTCTAAGGGAAGAGTTCGAGGATGGGTTGAAGGCTTAACTCTTGGCTTTATATCTAGCCTTGCAGTTTGGTTTTTCACTGAAAATATTATCACCCTACCTCAGAAACCTTCTATTCAGGAAGAATCAAGCTCTATTTCTTCTAAGTAAATGCTAAATTGTCAGGATTAATCCCTAAAAATAATGTTTTAGGGTCATAATCTACCAGTTGCAACTTATTCAAACTATTCAAACGTTTCTCTAAAATAACTTTCAAGTAGCGATCGCCAACTTCCTAACTTTTAAATCCACCCAAAAAACGCTTCAAAATTATTCTGAATTCCTATCCAACTTAATTCGGTAAGGGGTCTCCCGTTAAATCAAAGATTATAACAGGAGAGAACTTTCACAACTATGAGATAGCCAGGTTCGTAGCAGGGATATTTTACTTGTTTCTTATAGAAGCTATTTGGTATCTTTAACCCAGGATTAAATTTTTGAGTATGGTCTAACTTTTTGTCTTTATGTCAGGAAATGGGTCAACGACCCAAAACTAACCTAAGGGTATAGTGTGGACTTGTCCCGGAGTTTACCCGCCTAAGTCTTAACTGACTACGTTGCATTTAAGAGCCTTTATCTCACCTTGGAATGCTCCACCAGTTCCATGCTCTGAAACCAGATAGTTAAACATCCTATTTGGGTATTGGAAGTGCTATTTGGATGTGCCGTAATGCAACATTGGCTAGGTGGCCATTACCCTAGAAATAGGAGATTTTCAAATGTTAAACAGAAATTCAGTTTTTGTTCTAGATACTAACAAGAATCCTTGCGACCCTATACATCCTGGGAAAGCTAGGAAGTTATTATCACAAAACAAAGCAGCAGTATTTAGACAATATCCATTTACTATAATTCTCAAGGAGGTCTCTAAACCAACAAAAAAGTATCGAATAAAAATAGACCCTGGTGCAAAGTTTACGGGACTAGCATTATTGTCTAAAGCAAATATAGTTTGGTGTGCTGAATTAGAGCATAGAGGATTTCAAATAACAGAAGCATTAACTAAACGTAGAACTTTAAGAACTACTCGCAGAAATCGTAAAACCCGTTATCGTAAAGCACGATTTCTCAATAGGAAACGTCCTAAAGGTTGGTTGCCACCAAGCTTAATGTCCCGTGTTTTTAACATAGAATCTTGGGTTAAAAAACTATGTAGATTAGCACCAGTATCAGCTATTAGTATGGAATTGGTTCGGTTTGATACGCAAAAAATGGTCAACCCTGAAATTAGTGGTACTGAATATCAGCAAGGCGAGTTAATGGGGTACGAAGTCAGACAGTATTTACTAGAAAAGTTCAACAGAACTTGTGTTTATTGTGGAGCAAAAGAAGTGCCTTTTAATCTTGACCATTTTCATCCAAAGTCTAAAGGTGGTAGTAACAGAGTTTCTAACTTAGTTTTAAGTTGTGTTCCATGTAATCAAAACAAGGATAATCAATTACCTGCTGATTTTCTATCAGATAAACCAAAATTATTAGCATTAATAGAAAACCAAAGAAAAAAGCCTTTAGCTGATACTGCTGCTGTTAATACAACTCGTTGGAAACTTAAAGAAGTCCTAGAATCTAGTGGTTTACCTGTTGAAGTCGGTTCTGGAAGATTAACTAAATATAATCGCAAACGATTAGGAATTAGTAAAAGTCATTGGAGTGACGCAGCTTGCGTAGGAGTTTCTACTCCTAACACTTTGAATATTCAGAACTATCAACCTTTGTTAATTAAAGCTATGGGACATGGTAGTCGTCAAATGGTTAAGCCTGATAAATATGGATTTCCTAGAACTTCTCCCAAACTCAGACAAAAATCATTTTACGGTTTTCAGACTGGAGATATTGTTAAAGCTGTAGTTACTAAAGGTAAAAAGATTGGTACTTATGTTGGTCGAGTAGCTGTTAGAAAAACTGGCTCATTTAACATCAAAACCAAGACTGAAACAGTTCAAGGCATTAGTCATAAGTATTGCAAACATCTACACAAATCTGATGGTTATACTTATAGTTTTGGTGAATTAGTCAAACAGAAAACTGTTAATTTTGTTCAGAAAGTAGGGCAGGTTTTAGATACTCCAGTCCAACTAAGCTTGTTTGATATTTCTGAATTAACTACTGAAACTAAATCTCAAACAAAACGTGGTCAACATACTAAAAAGTTTGACGGTTTAGATGGTGAACAATTAAGTTTGTTCTAAATTTAAGGAGGAAGGTAATTTCTATGCTGGTTGCTTTCCTCTCAACATTAAATCATAGATTATAATGTCAGTCTCCAGCAACTATTTTTTGATGAATATATCTGTCATTGATGAAATAGTCGAACAATTAAAAGTTATGCCACAGCACTTACAATACCAGGTGCTTGAATTTGCTCGGAAATTGCCAAAAACTGAAGTCAGAGGTATCCCAGGAAAACAATTATTACCTTTTGCTGGTTCAATTTCTCCTGAAGACCTTCAAATTATGGGTGAAGCAATTAAACAAGATTGTGAACAAATAGATATTAATGAGTGGTAGATACCTTCTAGATACAAACATTATTATTGCACTCTTTGCCAACGAAACAGTTATTAGAGAAAATCTTGCTCAAGTTAGTGAAATTTTCATCCCTAGTATTGTAGTTGGTGAATTATATTATGGTGCAAGAAAATCGGGGCGTGTTTTAGCAAATCTGGCAAAAATTGATGAATTAGTTGCTAATAGCAAAGTGCTTGGTTGTGACATTGAAACTGCTCGGCAATACGGCGATGTGAAAAACAAGTTAAGGCTCAAAGGAAAGCCATTACCAGAAAATGATATTTGGATTTCAGCTATAGCCTTGCAGTATGTTTTGACTCTAGTAACACGGGATGCACATTTTCAAGAAGTTGAGAATCTACAAACTGTAATTTGGTAAGTATTTCGTCGCCAAAATAGGGTCAAGTAGTACATTTCATAACTGATCATAATCTATTCCTTGCCTATTTCCTTGAGCAATTTGTTGTTTCCTTTGTCTAGCTTGAACAGAAAATATATCATAGTTATTTTGAAATTAATACCCTTAACAAAAAATAGACTTTATGTATCAACTAACCATCAATTTTTTAACAAAATTATCTGGCTAAAATCTTCAAGAAAACCTGATAGTTATCCGTACATCCGTGGCACAATCCGTGTCTTGCTCCTTAGCTTTAAAAATTAACCCCAGAAAAACAAAGCCCAAGAAATGCAACTAATTACTACTATCAAACTTTATGAATTAGATTGTCTTTCTGCCAATGCAGTAGCACATTTAGCTGGAATTCCCAAAGCCTTCTTTTTAACAAGAAAAAGAAAATTAGCTGCAACATGGAAATAATTATTTCACCAACAGTAGTATCATATTATGATAGATAACCTCTAACAAAAGGAAAAAGGAATGGAACTATCTGATTTCATTGAGAAAAAATTGAATGATTACGCAAAATCTATAATTGAAGGAAGTGCGAAAAGAGATGAAATTGCCCTAGGTGAAATGACTTTCTACATGACTTTACGTAGAGCATTAACTGGAAAGGCAACCCCTCAAGATATTGGTATGTTGGATGCCATAAATGATACCTTACAAGAAAAAGGAGTTATCGAACCAGGAAAATCTTTCTACAAATAAAACTTTCAAAGCAGATAGACAAATTAGCTCTTTTTATCTGTTGTTAAATTTGGAGGCTTTTTTTTCCTCAAAAATATAGAGTATCGTTCTAGTAGGGTGTGTTAATCAAATATAGCCCACCTTACTTAATTACTAAATAGCGATCGTCAACTTCCTCCTCCCGAAGAGGTTCGCTACTAAACCGTGTTACATCCCGGCTGCAAAATTCCCAATACTATTAGACATCTCCGATAATAAAAAATCAAATCAATTATTCCACAAAAATTCTCAATTCTCTCTCTCTACTCCCTCCTCCGTACGGACGTTCCATGCAACTCTCTCTTTTCTAGAGATGTCTATTTTATCCAAATTAATAATTATAGCAATTATCAAGAACTGCCTAACACCACAAATCTCTTATCTCAATAAACTTACTCAAAACTCTTGTTACTGCCCTGCTAAATTTGTTAAGCTTAATCTGTATATCAAACTACAGTAGAGGCAGCAGTGGTAGTCAAACCAGATTGGTTAAGAGTCAAAGCCCCCCAATGGCAAAGAGTTGGTACAGTTAAAGAAATCTTGCGAGACCTAAATCTCAATACAGTCTGCGAAGAAGCATCCTGTCCGAACATAGGTGAATGTTTTAACGCCGGAACAGCAACTTTCTTAATTATGGGACCGGCTTGTACTCGTGCTTGTCCCTACTGTGATATTGATTTTGAGAAAAAACCTCAGCCTTTAGACATTACCGAACCACAACGACTGGCAGAAGCAGTCAAACGCTTAAAACTTAATCATGTGGTCATTACTTCCGTCAATAGAGATGATTTACCAGATGGTGGAGCTAATCAATTTGTTAAATGTATTTCCCAAGTCCGGGCAATTTCTCCTCAAACAACTATCGAAGTCCTGATACCAGACTTATGTGGTAATTGGCAAGCCTTGGAAATAATTCTTAACGCTAAACCAGAAGTTATTAACCATAATACAGAAACTGTTCAACGATTATATCGCCGAGTTAGACCCCAAGGTAACTATCACCGCACATTAGAACTTTTGAAGCGATCGCGAGAATTAGCCCCAGAAATCTATACAAAATCTGGAATTATGGTAGGTCTCGGAGAAACCGATGCAGAAGTCCAAGAAGTAATGAAAGACCTACGAGCTGTTGACTGCGATATTTTAACCATTGGACAATACCTGCAACCAACTCCTAAACATTTACCAGTAGCGACCTTCGTCAAACCCGAACAATTCGATCGCTGGAAAGAAATAGGCGATTCGATGGGTTTTTTACAAATTGTTGCTTCCCCCTTGACTCGCAGCTCATATCATGCTGAACAAGTAAAAGAATTGATGGCCAATTATCCAAAGGCCAAAAGTCACAAAGAAACTGCTGATGGATCTGGCCTCTCAGATAGTTGAGAAAAACGAAATATGTCAATAGGTACATTACCCATCACCCCTGATTGCAGTAGCGATCGCTGAACGAGAGTGACTTAGATCGGTAATTATTGTATCTAGAGTCACTTGATACTTCAAAATAGTATAGATAAAGATATTAAACTTGCTACAGATAAACTCAATAAAAATCCCTACACATCAAGAAAATAAATCATAAAAATTGTAACTACCAAAAAAGAAAAATACTAAAAATAGAAAATTTAAGCGCCATAATCCAGAAAACTTACAAAGTGATCAGGAACAACCACTAATAGTGATGAACATTAATATAGCTTCTGACAAAAGTCACTCTTTTGTCTCAGAAGTATTAATATACTAAAAATTAAGTCTAGAGAAGTTAACTGAAGCGAACAACTAACAGACAAATGTACTCTCAACGTCAATCGTTAATATACTTAGTATCAGCGATCGCCTAAGTCCATTTAGTCTAACTTGTTAGCACTTATCAGGAGACATAACTAGAGCAGATGTCAAATTCTCAATAATTGGCATATTATCCATAGACTGTCACTAAGTAAGTGCAGCTTCTTGTCACCTGGAGTAACTGAGATGATCGCTATGTCAGCAACTTATACTTACACCGAAGAATCTGAAGCAAAATTGCAATCTAATAACTTGCAGACTGAGATTCCCGAAGATTTAGGGCAAATTACTAATGAATTAATAACAGAGGATGAAGAAACAGATAATCCTCAAACAAAAAGCAATCGTAGCACTACAGATTTAGTCCGTTTGTACCTACAAGAAATTGGGCGAGTTAATTTGCTAGAAAGAGATCAGGAAGTCTCTGAAGCTCAAAAAGTTCAGCGGTATATAGAGTTATTAGAGTTACGCAATAAAGCAGCTCAAGAACAAGAAAAAGGAATTAAGTATTATGTTGAGTTGATGGAAGTTCGCGATCGCCTGGCAGCTCAGTTAGGACATAAACCATCATTAGATCGGTGGGCAAAAGCAGCAAATGTATCTGTGGTAGAACTGAAACAGATTATGACAGCAGGAAAACTTCGCTGGGCAGAATTAGCAGGTTTAAGTGTCAAAGAACTAGAGCAAATTCAAACTGAAGGTATTAAAGCCAAGAATCAGATGATTAATGCTAACCTGCGCTTAGTAGTATCAGTAGCGAAAAAGTATCAAAATCGTGGTCTAGAACTTTTAGATTTAATCCAAGAAGGCACTTTAGGTTTAGAAAGAGCAGTTGAAAAATTCGATCCACGACGGGGATATCGATTCAGCACTTATGCTTACTGGTGGATTCGTCAGGGAATTACAAGAGCGATCGCTACTCAAAGTCGAACAATTCGCTTACCTGTCCACATCACCGAAAAGTTAAACAAAATCAAAAAAGCGCAACGGAAAATTTCTCAAGAAAGAGGATATACAGCCAAAATTGAAGATATTGCCAAAGAACTAAAAATGACACCTGCCCAAGTTCGGGAAGTGTTAGTAAAAGTTCCACGTTCGGTTTCCCTCGAAACTAAAGTCGGTAGCGATAAAGATACTGAATTAGGGGAACTTCTGGAAACTGAAGATGCTTCTCCAGAACAAATGTTAATGCGAGAGTCTTTGATACAAGCCTTAAAAGGATTACTATTAGATTTAACTCAACGAGAAAGGTCTGTAATTGCAATGCGTTATGGTTTAGAAGATGGTCGTCCCTACTCCTTATCAGAAGTTGGACGTGCATTAAAGCTTTCTCGGGAACGAGTCCGTCAAATTGAAGCGAAGGCTTTACAGAAACTTCGCCAACCAAAGCGCCGTAATCAAGTAAGAGATTATTTAGAATCTTTGACCTAAAATAAAGTTGGGATAACTAAGATAAAGGTGTAGCTGCATTTATTTTGCCACATTCATTAGACATCTTTAGAAAAGAGGGAGTAATATAAAATCCGGTTATACAGTAATCGCGCTCATTACTTCCTCAACTAAAATATGTTAAGCATGAATACGAATTTAAAAATTTATGCATTTTCATTTCCTTTCTTACTCCTAACTCATTACTCCTAACTCATTACTCCTAACTCATTACTCCTCAGTAAGCAGATGTCTATTAAATCCTCCGAAAATTAATCTCAAACCTTTGTAATTCTTAGAGTAAAACTTAGTTTCTAAAGATGTCTATTATTTAAAATTTAACAGAAGTTAAATTCCCTTGATAACCGACAACTGATAACTGAAATTACTTATCTCCAGTCTAGAGATGTAGGGGATATTTTTGATCTTGAATATAGCAAATCGGCACTTATACCATTTTAAAAGGCGTTGCATATTTGCGCATGGCAATTAGTGGGTGTGGGAGGCGTAGGGAGTGTGGGAAGTGTGGGAAGAATTATAGTTTTAGAGAAAGAGAAAGTACAAAGATTCATCCCTTGCTTCAGCAACACCTTTTAAAAAAATAATGTTAGGAATAATCAGCACTATTAAAAGATTTTTACTGAAAATGTGTATTCGACGAAAAAGATAAATTACAGCAATTTTCCTGCACGGTAGACCACAGTAGGGACGTTCCATGGAACGTCCCTACAGGGTTTTGGTTGTGACGATGTGGTTTATCAATCTGAAAAGCGCTGTAAGACAGAAAAAATGGTATTGTAAAGTTTTATTAATTTTATAGAAAAACATAAAAAAAAACTAAAAATATCTTAGACTAAAAAAGGATTGCAGAACAGCTCGTTAAATGTTTACAGGAGGGATAATACAGTTAGTAGAACGTACTATTATTAAAAAAAATCATCTGGTGTCAAATACAATGAGTCATGTCAATGTTCGTTTAAATACCGATCAGAAAAGTAGTCCCAAACGCTTTTAGCAATGGGATAGAGGGTGTTGTAGTTCACCCCGTTAAGGTAACACTTAATTAAAACTAAGTCAAGGAATATTTTTCTATAGATTTAGTAACTATCAAACCTATTTATTATGACTTTTCAGTCCTGACGTCTAAGAAATAACCAGCCTATTTGTAGCAAATACTTATCAATTAAGTACAACTGCTTATAGCAACTAATTATCAATAAACTACTTTTGTTGACAATCATTTAATAATTGTGTATTATTGTCAATAATTATATTTTTTTGATAAAATCCCGTGGCTCTATATACACCATCTTCATTTAAAGCAGAACTAAATGAAAAAGGTTGGCGAATGACTCCCCAAAGGGAGACAATTTTGCACATCTTTCAAAATCTGCCAAAAGGCAATCATCTGAGTGCCGAAGACCTTTATAATATGTTACAAAATAGAGGTGAAAGAATTAGTCTATCCACCATTTATAGAACTTTAAAGTTAATGGCAAGGATGGGAATTCTACGAGAATTAGAACTAGCGGAAGGGCATAAACATTATGAAATAAATCAACCCTATCCTCATCATCACCATCATCTTGTTTGCGTACAATGTAATAAAACGATTGAATTTAAGAATGATTCTATTTTAAAAATTGGTCTCAAGCAAGCTGAAAAATCAGGATTACACCTTTTAGATTGTCAATTAACTATTCATACAATTTGTTATGAAGCTCTAAGAAAAGGATGGCCTTCCCTAGTGTCTTCTGATTGGTCCTGCCCACGGGCACTTGCAGATGCAGAAAACAGTGAATAGGGTTTGCTGAAAAAAAGCAAAGTATGGGAAGTATGGGAAGTATGGGAAGTATGGGAAGTGTGGGGAGGGTGGAAGTGTGGGAAGTGTGGGAAGTGTGGGAAGTGTGGGAAGTGTGGGAAGTGTGGGAAGACAGGGAAAGTAGGAGAAATAATTTTTCCTTGATTTTTCTGCCATAGTTACCCCAAAGTCCTCACTTTATGCAGCTCTTTCAACCGAAAAATTGGTACTCTTTTATGACTTAAAATTTCTAAAACCTTTATATGTAAATGCTTTGATATTTAATCAGCAGAGCAATAAATAGATCGAAATTTTATGAAGCACAAATAACCCCACTAGCTTTCTAAGTGGGGCAAAGTTAATCAAGTCAGAGTCAGTAGTCAGTAGTCAGTAGTTGTTTTTGTAACGGAGATTTGAGCAAGCTTCCAAAAATATTTCGCCTGAAAAGGCGGGGTTTTAGACCCAATTATTTTGATATTTGATAAATCGTAGGACAAAAGACAGACACTTCCCAGAAAGATACAGGTACAATTATTCCTCCTACTTTCGAGCATCTCCCCACACTTCCCACACTTCCCACACTTCCCGCACTTCCCACACTTCCTTGACGCACTACCGATAAATCTTAGTAGTTAATCAGCAATATCTTTCCCACTAACCCCATAACGTAATTGAGCTTTTGCCACCGCTGCTCTTGTTTGTGAATTATAAACTCCATTTAATGGACCATTATAAAGCCCTTGTAAACGAAGTCGATTTTGAAGTTCTAAGACTTGTGTTTGACTACCAATATTATAACTAAACTGCTGCTCAGAAATATTTTCCTTGACAATCAAAGGATGTCTTAACGCTCGTAATGTATTTCTTGTAGCTACTCCACTAGCAACTAACCCCAAGTCTTGCTGAAAACATCTAACAGCAAATTCTGTTCCAGGTCCAAAAAAACCATCAATGATGCCAGGATAATAACCCAATCTTGTTAACAAAATCTGGAGTTGTTTGACAGCTAAACCTTGATCACCTCGTTTGAGCAAACTTGGGTATGAGTATTGCCTCGTTATATAATTACTTCTGGAACTCGTTATATAATTTCTTCTGGAATTAGATACTGGACCTGGGGGTAAAACTTGATTAGGATTAAATAGAAATGCTTGAGTTGTTAGTCCAACTACACCTGTAGGGGTAATTCTATTTCTCTTTTGAAAATCAATTACTGCTATTTCTGTACTTCGATCAAAATAGTTAGTTATCCGCCCCTGATAATAACCTAAACTTTTTAAACGTTGCTGTAATCTTCCTACCTCCAGACCTACGTTTCCAGGTCTCAAAACTCTCTGCGCAGGAATAGCTCTAATACCAAACAAAAATTCCCTAGTGGTGTTTCCTACCTGACCAGTAGGTGTAATACTATAAACACTTTGAAATGCTATTACTGCATTTCTAGTTTCTTGGTCATAAATACTATTGATTGGACCTCTATAAAAACCTAGTTCTGCTAACCGTCTTTGAATAATTGCTACTTGATTGTTCACGTCTCCAAAAGATAATACTCTTCTAGGAGAATTTAAGAACCTACTACTTGTTTGGTTAGTTCTTCTACCTGCAAATAGTAACGACCAAGTAGTAGGTTCAATTTGACCAGTAGGTGTAATACCGTTATCTTCCTGGAACTGTCTGACAGCTATTTCTGTTTCGAGACCATAATATCCAGTTAGGTTAGCAGTAAAATAGCCTAGTTCTCTAAGTTTTCTTTGAACTGCTGCTACTGTTGCTGCTGAATCTCCACGTCTTAAATACACTGGAGTATTAGGAGAAAGAATTGCATTATTCTCCGGTCTCGAACCAGACAAAAAAGAGTTGTTTGCTAGTTGTTCTTGAGTTGTTCTATTCTTCTGAGTTTGGCTAATATCAAAATAACTATTTGTTTCAGGAATAGAAATTTCTGATACCTGAGCAAAACTAGAATTAATTAGAATAGAATTAACAATTACTGCTGATAAAAAGTGGATATAAGCTAAACTGGAGAGTTTTTTCCAATTAAGTTCTTGAATAAGTTTTAAATCCTTGATTTCTTCATTAGCTAGAAAAACTTCTAAGTATGCAAGAGATTCCATAAATTTTTCTGGGATACTTTATGTTTTAAGATTAACAAGCTAAATTTGATTTTAGTATTAATTTTTTCTGATTTTTTATAACTACAAAATCAGTCTATTTATAACTGTTTCAGGATTTAAACATCACTAATAATTAAGAGACATTATGACCGCTACTGCTAATAAAAATTTGATTTAAGCTCAACTGAGGAGTTTTTTTCAGTTAAGTCTCTTTAATCAGTTTTAAATTATTGATTTTTTTATTAGCTAGAAAAACTTCTAAGTATGTAAGAGATTCCATAAATTTTTTCATATACTTTATGTTTTAAGATTAACAAGCTAAATTTGATTTTAGTATTAATTTTTCTGATTTTTTATAACTACAAAATCAGTCTATTTATAACTGTTTCAGGATTTAAACATTACTAATAATTAAGACATATTATGACCGCTACTGCTAATAAAAATTTGATTTAAGCTCAACTGAGGAGTTTTTTCCAATTAAGTCTCTTTAATCAGTCAGGACTTACGCAAAGGCACTATATATAGTGTGCTGATCAGTTATGCTAGCACTAACACACCCTACCAATAGCGTTCATGCGTAAGTCCTATCAGTTTTAAATTCTTGATTTTTTTATTAGCTAGAAAAACTTCTAAGTATGTAAGAGATTCCATGAATTTTTTCATATACTTTATGTTTTAAGATTAACAAGCTAAATTTGATTTTAGTATTGATTTTTTTATGATTTTTTATAACTACAAATAAATCTATATTATAACTCTTTCAGGATTTAAACATCTCCCATTGACAAGCAGGAGGTATTTTATTATCATACTCATGGTCGGTCTAAGATAAACGAACACAGTGGGAGGACATCACCTCTGTCAAAACAGCGGCCAGGGTTTCCCAGGCTGAAGAATCCCGCGTTGTCCCGAAGAGCAACGTCGGGAGTATGTCAAACTAAACCTGCGCGATCGCAAATTAAAGCTACTAAAGCAGCAAAAATGGTAATTCCCAGAGCAGTGATAGGATGTTGGCCTTGACTAACAGCAAAAGAAGTAACAATACCAGCTCCTAAACCAGCAGTAACAGCTACAACTAATGGGTCACGGTTTGAACGATTGTTATACATTTTTTTTTACCAGGATATTTTTGTTAAATAATTTATCTCAAGGTTGTTTGAAGACTTGCACTCTAGAGCGGCAAAAACAGCCCATTGCAAGGAGACTAAATTCCAGGTTGTCGTGCTATGAACAACGTTAGAAGGATGTCTGAACTAACAACGTTGTATAAGCTTATCACTCAAATAATGATTAAAGTAGCAACTCTTATGGTTTTGTAATTAAGGTTTAGATATATCTAAATTTCTTAACAAAGACTATCTTGGCTTCATCCTAGTTTGAATTATCATCTATAGAACCCATTTGGGATCTATGATCGGGAGTAGGGGAATAGGGGAGTAGGGAAGTAGGAGAATATGGGAGTAGGGGACAAACCTCTAACTCCTCCCAGGAGGGGAATAGAGTATTGGAGGTATATGGGAAGATTTTTCACCCTTTTTCTCGTCTTGCCTAATTCCTACAAACAATTTCGCTGCTCAAAAATCAACATTCTGGGCGTTGAGACTAATTTATAGATATCTCCAATAATAAAAATCGGAAATCAATTGGAGATATCTATTCAAAAGAATATAACTTGATCAATTATCATCATCTTTGAGCAAATCTGGACGACGAGATTTTGTTCTCTGAATTTGTTGTTGATACCGCCATTTTGTTATTTCAGCATGATGCCCAGAGAGCAAAACTTCAGGAACTTTCCAACCACGAAAGTTAGCAGGTCGAGTATAATGAGGATAGTCAAGTAATCCAGATTCAAAACTTTCGCATTTTAAAGATTCAGCCTTTCCTACAGTTCCAGGAAGTAATCGGACGACACCATTAATTAAAGCTAAAGCTGGTATTTCTCCACCTGTAAGGACAAAATCTCCTAAAGATACTTCTCTAGTAACTAAATATTGGACTCTTTCATCAATACCTTCATAATGACCACAAATTAGAATCAGTTGTTCATAATCTCTGGCCAACTCTCGAAAGAGTCCTTGCTCCATTCTTTCTCCCTGAGGAGTTAATAGAATTACCTCTCGTTGTGAAAGAGTTGGCAATGATTCTACAGCAGCAAATATAGGCTCTGGTTTTAAAACCATTCCCACTCCTCCACCATAAGACTCATCATCAACTTTTTGATATTTATCTGTGGTATAATCACGGGGGTTAACCAGATTAACCTGGGCAATATTTTTGTCAAAGGCTTTCCCCAACAAACCTGAATTTAGAGGTGTTGTAAAAAAGTTGGGAAACAAGGTAATAACATCAAATCGCACTGGAGTTACACTATTATATTTTATATTAGGGTGTCCTCAAAAATATAGAAATAGAAATTTATTGTGTAAGTTACAAATTCACAATAAATTAAAATTTTAGATTAAAGTAATCAAATGTTGAAAAATTTCAGAGCAAGTTGGGGGACTTGCTAGATTATAAGATAATCTATTACGATAACAGATTATTAAAATTATCGAAATTGAATTTGTACCTGCTGTCCAAGATTAACAAGATGATGCAGTTAGAGTCTCAAGCCTTAGAACTAGATACATTACGTCCGACAAAAACAACTATTATGGTGATCGGGGGGGCAGAGGATAAAGTTCATGGAAAAGAGATTCTACAAACTTTTTTTAATCGTGCAGGGGGAGTAAATGCCAAACTAGCAGTTATTCCTTCTGCTTCTAGAGAACCAGCAGCTCAAGGAGATAGATACCGTAGGGTGTTTGAAGATATGGGTGCTGCTGGTATTAAAATATTTGACATCCGGGAAAGGTCTCAGGGAGAAGACCCAATCTGGCTAGAGCATTTGGAAGACTGCACTGGAGTATTTATAACTGGTGGAGACCAACTGCGTCTTTGTGGCCTACTTGCTGATACGCCTTTGATGGACAACATCAGAAGTAAAGCTTTAGAGGGAAAAATAGCACTAGCTGGAACAAGTGCAGGAGCAGCAATCATGGGCTATCACATGATAGCAGGTGGTGGTAGTGGCTCATCACCAAATAAGTCTTTAGTGGATATGACAAATGGTTTGGCAATATTGCCAGATATAATAGTAGACCAACACTTTCATAACCGGAATCGGATGGCCCGTTTGTTAAGCGCGCTCGCCACTCACCCGGACAAAGTTGCTATAGGTATAGACGAAGATACCTGTGCATTGTTTGAAGGAGACGGTCAAATCCAAGTCATGGGTAAAGGGACAGTCACGATTATAGATCCTGTAGAAATGTCCTATACAAATGCTGGCAAAGTAGGGGTAGAAGATCCTTTAAGTTTATCGAATCTCAGACTACATATAATGTGCCATGGTGATGGTTACGATCTCCATTCTCATACCATGAAACCAGGACTTTCTGAAACAATTATGCCTCTAGATTCATAGAATTTCCGATAATTTATCAGTTATTGAGAAGCTTGTTCCGGTAGATGAATACCTTACCTAATTGGTAGAAATCAAGCTTAACTATACTGAACACTATATATATATTGATATGGTAGCAAAAAGTAATAGAAAGCCCAAATTCTTCTACCATCAAAGGATTATCAAAAAAAACTGATAAATCGATCGGATATTTTCAAGATGGAGGTTTGTTTGGAACAAATAAACGTTTCATTAATTTCGTCGATTCAGGCAACGATTGACAACCAAAATTGTTCCTAGCTGCGAGACCGTAGTGTTAACAGACCAATGTCCATCATCCAAAACTTGTCATAATTGCGGTCTTATACATTGAGAATTAAAGTTAAACAACCGTACTTTAAACTCCCCTCATTGTAGGACGAAAATAGACCGCGACCATTTTTTGAATTCAAAGTTCAAAAATTCAAAGTTCAAAAATTTTGATTTTAAGTGAATTTCAATAATTGTTTAATTAAGGATTATTTTTCTCGTTCTTGTTTAACGAAAAAATCAAAAATATTTTCCTTATTTCAAGCCTCTGACTTTACCCAGAGGTTATAATTTTGAATTTATTTGACCTAAACCCAGCAATTTTGCTGTCGAGTGGACGGTGAAGTTAATCAATTTAGTAGTAGGGTAGGCTGTACCCGAAGTTATGCCTGTGAACTGGAAGAGGCCAATCTCCCAGGTTGAAACAGGAAGCAAGCATCTTTAAACTGGCAAAACCCTGGTTTTTCCTAGTTTGGCCGAAATTGTGTAGGTATTGTACAGCAGAAAGGATTAGTGCATCCTAAAAAAAGTTTGTATTAATAAAGTTTAGCCAATAGTCTGAGCTGAAATTAAAAAGAAAAACGCCATTGCTTCTCTGATTCTGAGCATCACCTTCAAATCCTCCTATGAAAATCCTCAAACTCCAGACATTACGAGGTCCAAATTACTGGAGCATACGTCGCCATAAACTGGTGGTTATGCGTCTAGACTTAGAAGACCTTTACGAAAAATATACATCTAACATTCCTGGTTTCTACAAAGGATTAACCAAGATTCTACCAAGTCTTGTAGAACACCACTGTTCGCCTGGAGTCAAGGGTGGTTTCCTAAGTCGTGTGGAAAAAGGAACATTGATGGGCCATGTTATCGAACACGTTGCCCTAGAATTACAACAATTGGCAGGAATGCCAGTTGGTTTTGGTCGGACAAGGGAAACATCTACTCCAGGAATATTTCAGGTAGTAATAGAATATGAAAATGAACAAGCAGGTCGTTATGCAGCACGAGCAGCAGTAAGACTCTGCCAAAGTATTGTTGAGACAGGTACATATCCGGCAACAGAATTACAGCAAGATTTGGGAGACCTGAAAGAATTCAAAAATCAAGCATCTTTGGGTCCAAGTACAGAAGCTATAGTTAAAGAAGCAGAAGCAAGAGATATTCCTTGGACTCAACTATCTGCTCGGTATATGATTCAGTTTGGTTACGGGGTCAATCAAAAGAGAATTCAGGCCACTCTAAGTAACCAAACAGGAATTCTTGGTGTAGAACTTGCTTGTGACAAAGAAGGCACAAAAAAAATTCTCAAAGATGCAGGAATACCAGTACCTAGTGGTACAGTCACTCGTTACTTTGATGAACTTCAAGATGTCATTGAAGATGTGGGAGGCTATCCTATTGTAATTAAGCCTCTAGACGGAAATCATGGTCGTGGCATTACCATAGATGTAAGAAATTGGCAAGAGGCAGAAGAAGCTTATGACCTTGCCAGTGCTGCTTCTAAAACAAAAACTGTTATTGTGGAACGTTACTACACTGGCAAAGATCATCGAGTGTTAGTAGTAAATGGCAAAGTTGTAGCTGTGGCAGAACGAGTTCCTGCTCATGTAGTGGGAGATGGTAAGTCTACAGTCGCAGAACTAATAGAAGAGACTAATAGAGATCCTCAAAGAGGAGATGGACATGACAATGTTCTGACTAAAATTACGGTAGACAAATCTGCTCTGGCTATCTTAGAAAGACAAGGATATAAGATTGATTCAATACCGAAAAAAGGAGAAATTTGCTTTTTAAGAGCAACAGCTAACCTCAGCACTGGAGGTATAGCAGTAGACCGGACTGATGAAATACACCCGGAAAATGTTTGGTTATTATCCAGAGCTGCGAAGATAATTGGTCTAGATATTGCAGGTATAGATGTAGTTACTGAAGATATTTCTAAACCACTGCGAGAAGTGGAAGGAGTAATAGTAGAAGTTAATGCTGCTCCTGGTTTTCGGATGCACGTTGCTCCTAGTCGTGGTTTGCCAAGAAATGTGGCGGGGGCAGTAATGGATATGTTATTCCCCGGAGCAAAAAATGGGCGAATACCAATATTGACTGTTACTGGTACTAACGGAAAGACTACTACTACACGACTATTGGCTCATATTATGAAGCAGACTGGTCAAGTAGTTGGGTATACGACTACTGATGGTACTTATATTGGTGAGTATTTGGCTGAAGCTGGAGATAATACTGGACCTCAAAGTGCCCATTTAATTCTTTCAGATCCTACAGTAGAAGTTGCTGTGTTAGAAACGGCACGGGGTGGTCTTTTGCGTTCTGGTTTAGGCTTTTCTAACTGTGAAGTGGGAATAGTATTAAATGTAGCTGCGGACCATTTGGGTATTGGGGATATAGATACTGTAGAACAACTAGCTCAATTGAAAAGTGTAGTAGCTGAGTCTGTAATGCCGAAAGGATATGCAATTTTGAATGCGGAAGACCCATTAGTGGCAACAATGGCAGAGAAAGTCAAAGGTCAAATTGCTTATTTCTCAATGGACCCAAATAACGAACTGTTATTAAAACATACAGAAGCGGGGGGTCTGGCAGCGGTTTATGAGAATGGCTATATTTCAATTTTGAAAGGAGATTGGACTTTAAGAATTGAAAAAGCAGTGAATGTGCCAATTACAATGGCTGGTAAAGCTCCATTTATGATTGCTAATGCTCTGGCAGCTTGTTTGGCCGTCTTTGCTCAAGGGGTGAAAATAGAGCATATTCGGGAAGGTTTGTCAACTTTTGTGGCTTCGGTGGATCAAACTCCAGGCCGAATGAATATGTTTAATATGGGTAGTTATCATGCTTTGGTGGATTATGCTCATAATCCTGCTAGTTATGAAGCATTAGGTGGATTTGTCAGAAATTGGCCTGGTAAACGGATCGGTGTGGTTGGTGGACCGGGCGATCGCCGTGATGAAGATTTTGTTTCTCTTGGAGAGTTAGCAGCAGACATCTTTGATGAAGTTATTATCAAAGAAGATGATGATACTAGGGGAAGACCAAGGGGAAGTGCTGCTGAACTTATTTCTCAGGGAGTGAAACAGTTTTTGGATCGGGTAAAAAATTCTGAGTCAAAGGCTACTTATGAGTCAATTTTAGATGAAACAACAGCTATTAATACAGCTTTAGACAGAGCTGCTATTGATGGTTTAGTAGTAATTTTACCAGAAAGTGTGAGTCGAGCTATTAGTTTAATAGAAGCTCGTAATCCGGTTAAGGATCTTGAATTACCTGAAAGTAGTTTAAAATCTACTAACTCTTCAGAAGAGTTAAAAACTTCAATTCTACAATAGGTTAAATAGTTAAATAGTTAAACTATTATTTTTAAAGGGGTTGAAATTTTCAATCCCTTTTTTATTATAAAAATTTATCAGAACATAGATAAAGACAGGCAAGTTAATGAATTTATAATTCTATTTAGCCTCAGATAAAATTGTTATTACTCATTGTATATTAAGCTTATTTATATTAACAAAAGGTTCTATAAACTGAGTTCATAAAGAATAACTTGACCTCTAATAACTTACTAGAAATACCGAATAATAAAACCCAACATTGTTAAGTAACAATGTTGGGTTTCTTTAAATTAACTAAAGTACAGTTATACTTTATTAATTAAAGTCTAATAATTGGGCTTGAATGTAAATAAAAACAATAGGAAAATTTTGAAAAAATTACATCAAACCAAGTTGAGAAAGAATACCTTGACCTGTTAAAAGTTCTGTTGCAATACCAATAACAAAACCCAACATTGCCAAACGACCATTCCAAGTTTCTGCAAAGTCAGTAAAACCTAATTTTTTCTCTTGATTTTCCATAGTAATAAAGCTCCAATAGTTGCAATTGAGTAGTTGATTGTAAATAACAAAAAAATGTGGGAATTACATCAAACCAAGTTGAGAAAGAATACCTTGACCTGTTAAAAGTTCTGTCGCAATACCAATAACAAAACCCAACATTGCCAAACGACCATTCCAAGTTTCTGCAAAGTCAGTAAAACCTAATTTTTTCTCTTGATTTTCCATAGTAATAAACCTCCAATAGTTGCAGTTGA
>NZ_JAAHHT010000072.1:0-3183 GCF_010672085.1 Okeania sp. SIO3I5 | reverse complement strand
ATAACAAAACCCAACATTGCCAAACGACCATTCCAAGTTTCTGCAAAGTCAGTAAAACCTAATTTTTTCTCTTGATTTTCCATAGTAATAAACCTCCAATAGTTGCAGTTGAGTAGTTGATTGTAAATAACAAAAAAATGTGGGAATTACATCAAACCAAGTTGAGAAAGAATGCCTTGACCTGTTAAAAGTTCTGTTGCAATACCGATAACAAAACCCAACATTGCCAAACGACCATTCCAAGTTTCTGCAAAGTCAGTAAAACCTAATTTTTTCTCTTGATTTTCCATGATCATTATCCTTATTTGATTTCAAGCTTATGTAATATAACTTAACTTAAAATTTCAAAGTTGGCAACATTATTTAATATTTTGAGTAGGCCAAACAGGAAGTAGATGGACTAAACAGGTGTAAACTAACTACAGAAAGATTCTTAAACTAAGATAGCCCTCTTACTTACTATTAATTTTGGGACAGTTGTGTAGATTTGAAAATTAATATTAGGAATGGCCTTAGTTGAGAAGACTAAAAAATTTAAGTAGGGATATAGAAAGAAATATGGAAGGTTGTACAGTTACGGATCTGAAGATTGACAGCAAAAAAAACTGTTATGTCCTTGATGCTGAAACTATGCGCAAGATTCAAGAAGAAACAGCAGTTTCGACAAAATTAGAACCAGGGATATATGTAATTAGAATCCGCAGTGGTTCGTTTGGATACCGAAACGATGCAAATAGTATTGGTGAACCCATTGTTATGTTGTGGATTTATGGTGGTAAATTCATTAATAAAAAAACTAACTTGGAAATTGAGGCTACTTGGTCAACTTTAAATGGTGATGACGATACATTAACTTTAGAAGTGCTAAAAACAACAAATATTTGTGCATTTTTCTTTGATAGTTACATTGAGGATAATCAAGGAGAAGTGACAATTTCAATAGTAAAAATGTAAAAATGAGCAAATATTAGGCAATATAATTATTTCCAAAAAACTAAAATTAACTGGATTTTTGCGAATACATAATCAACAGTATATTTCAGCAAAGTGTATTTTTCAGTTAAGAAATATCTTATCTAAAAAAGCTAAATTGAGGGTGGAATTAGTGAAATTATTGTTCGGTAATTTAACCTTGATTTAGCAAATTTTGAAATTGTCAATTCATTACTAAAAAAACTAATGGTTAATAGGAAATTGATAGTCAAATTTAAGGCGAATTTATCAAAGTTAATTTAACCATATTTTGTCAACTTATTAAATACTTAAAAACCAGATAAAAATGTCTTCCTCTAGCAAAAAATTAGTTCAAATATTAGTAGTATTGCTAACCTTGACTGCTGCTCCCAAGCCTTTAGCAGCTACCAATTTATCTTTTTTAAGCAATACTATCCTAGCTCAATCCGTCAACTCAGATACTACCTACCCAGTACCTGAATCACTACCAAGTGGCACAAAAATCAGATTGTCCACCTCTAGTAGTATGGTAGTTACTAATCAAGCACTAATACAACGTTACGGAGAAAAATATCCAGATGCTCAAGTTCAATTGTTAGAAGGTGATACAAGTGGAATATTAGAAGTGCTCCTAAAAGGAGACACAGATTTAGTAGCTGTGGGACGTCGATTAACTGCTCAGGAAAAAAACCAAGGATTAGTTGAAGTCCCGATTAGTCGAGGCAAAATTGCGATTATAGTTGGGCCTGATAACCCATTTCAAGAAAATTTATCATTCGATCAATTTGCGAAAATATTTAGAGGAGAAATCACAAATTGGTCAGAAGTAGGAGGCCCAAAAGTACCAATTCGTTTTATCGATCGCCCAAATTTTAGTGATACTAGACAAGCTCTGGAAAGCTACGACATATTCAAAAAAAGTATATTTCAGACTGGAGGTAACACGACTCAGGTATCTGAGGATGATACAACAGCAGTAGTTAAAAAACTAGGTAAAGATGGAATTAGTTATGCGATCGCAGACCAAGTTCTGAACAAGGAAAATGTTCGGATTATTCCGATGCACAAAACTCTGCCGAATGATCCCCGCTACCCATATTCTCAACCCCGTAGTTATGTCTATAATAAAGAAACTGCTCGAGGAGCAGTTCTAGCATTTCTAGGTTTAACTACTTCTCAAGGTGGCCAAGAAGTTGTAGCTGCAGTAGATCAACAGGAGATAAGTAATTTAGCAACTATTCCCCCGGAGATAGCAACTTCACCTAGTCCGACTTCTCAAACGGAGACAGGATTAAGCGAACAGGAGGAAACTAATTCGGCAACTGCTGGAGGTGTAGCAACTTCACCTAGTCCGACTTCTCAAACGGAGACAGGATTAAGCGAACAGGAGCAAATTAATTCGGCAACTGCTGGAGGTGTAGCAACTGCACCCAGTCCTGCTGCTCAAACGGAGACATCAATAGTGCAAGCACCTACTGGTGATACCAACAATGAAACAGAAAAAAAAGGATTTCCTTGGTGGATTTTACTGTTGTTAGGTATTCCCCTAGTAGGAGCATTATTATGGGGACTGCTTAGAGGGGGTGGAGATGAGTCAGAAGGAACAGGTGCAACTGGAGTAGCTCCAGGAACAACTACAGATTCAGACTCTACCTCTGTAGGAGGAACTGCTGTTGCTGGAACAGGAGTTAGTGGGGCAACTGACGCACCAGAAACAATCTCACAGGATGGTAATGAAGCGGGTGTTGGTATTCCCGGTATAGGAGCAGGAGTAGCAGGATTAGCAGGGTTAGCAGGAGTAGGAGGATTATTAGCAGCGTGGGCAAACACTGCCAAAAATAGTCAAATAAGTCTGAGTGTTGGGGAAAATCAAACAGCATTAGCAAGTTGGTCAGTACCAGAATCTGACAAGGAAGCAGCGAAATCCCATGGAGGTGAGCGATATCAACTGCGGGTTTATGATGTCACAGAGCTTGAGTCAGATTCAGAACTAACTCAAAGTATACAAGAGTATGATTGTGATGAATCAAGCACAGAAAGGGTTATAGAAAATCTGGAGAGTGAGCGCGACTATACTGCGGAAATAGGTTATGTGACGCCTAATGGTGAGTGGTTGAAATTAGCTCGTTCTAACCAAATTAAAATCAAAGCGCCAGAAGTAGCAGCAGTAACTCCAGAAACAGATATAGAAATTCCAACGAAAGAAGTAGAACCAGAACAAAGCAGTTC
>NZ_JAAHHT010000071.1:34154-38990 GCF_010672085.1 Okeania sp. SIO3I5 | reverse complement strand
CAGCAGCATTAAAATCTCTGTCAGCCTCAAAACCACAGTTGCTGCATTCGTATCGTCTCGCACTCAATGGCATTTTCTGTTGATGCCCACACTGAGAACATAATTGAGAACTTGGATAAAATCTATCTGCTATTATTAGCTCACTGCCATACCATTCACATTTGTATGTGAGCTGACGCTTAAACTCATAAAAACCACAGTCTGCTATCGCACTAGCTAGTTTATGGTTTTTGAGCATTCCACTTACATTTAAGTCTTCTATCACTATGACGCTGTGGTTCTTAGCTAACCATGTTGTTAGTTTATGTAATGCGTCTGCTCTGATGTCAGCTACTTTTTTATGAATTTTGGCTAGTTTCTTGAGCGCTTTGGCTCTGTTTTTGGAGCCTGGCTCTTTTTTGTTGACACGGCGTTGGTAACGAGTTCGTCGTTTTTTTGATTGCTTATAGGCTTTGACATTAGCGTAGGTGGTTCCATCACTACAGGTTGCTAGAGTATTTATACCAACATCTACACCTATAATGCCTCGTTTTTTCCTCGTGTGGTTTGGTCGCTCATCATATTTAAAACTAATGTACCAACTATCTGCTTTTTTTGATATGGTAACGTTTTGAACTGGTACAGAAGGTAAAATTTCATAAGTTTTTACTATTCCTATTCTTGGTAGTTGTATGTAGTTTCCTTGCAGAATTTTGATACTTCCTTCTAAATAGAAACTGTCTTTTTTCCCCTTTTTCTTAAACTTAGGGAATCCAGATTTGGGAATAGTTAAAAAGTTTTTAAATCCCCTATCTAAATCTCTTAAGGCTTGTTGAGGAGCACACTTTGATACTTCATAATACCAGGGATTTTCACTTTTGACTTCAGCTACTAAACGCTTATGCAAAGTGATGGCACTCAGTCGTTGTTTAGTTTCTTTGTATTCAGAAATACAAGTTGCTAATCCCCAGTTATAGGCATGACGAGCAACACCTGCGTGTTTGGCAAGTATGGTTTTTTGTTTATTATTGACTTTTAGTTTAGTCTTGATTGATTGCATTTCAATTTATTGGCCACTTTTTTCAAGAGTTTAATAAGTTAGACATAAATCTAGTATATCACAATAAATGTCTAATTGTGTTTAACTTTGTCTAATTATTTTAATACTGTTGATAGCTCCTCGTTAAGAGCAGTCAGTTTTGCTAGGTTCTGGTCTAGTCTAGCATTGCGCTCTGCTTGTTCGAGTTTGTCAGTGGCAAACATATCTGTGAGACTCTGAATTGACTTGGCGTTGCTTTGAACAAGGTTGTCTAGTTTGGTATATCGCTCCTTTTGCTCCTGCTTGTCCGCTGCAATTACATCTGCGAGTCCCTGGATGGCTTTTGCTACAAGTTGTTTGATTTCTTCATCTGTCATTTTGGTGGCTCCTGAAAATAGACTTTTTGGTTATTATAGCTTAGGATAGGATTTTTGTCTATCTAACTGATGTAATTTGAGGTAGGAAAGAGCGATCGCTCTCTACCAGTTTTAGGAAAGCGATCGCTCCTTCCTCATCCGCGACAAAAAAAAATCTGCCCTTGCACGAGTCTTGGATGCAGATAGCAATGGAGACTCGGACTAATTCAGGCAGACAAGGATATTCTAGGAAAGGGATAGTGTTCTTGAGTTGCTACCCCTAGCGATCGCTTATGAAATAAACGTACCTCCTATGTTGTCAAAGTTACCTGGGTTGAAGCTTGCACCACCGTCTGAAGACACGTCAAGGGTATCATCACTAAGAATGACTATGCCATCCCCAGAAACAGTGTAACCGGTAAGGAGAGTGTGGATGCCACCACTAAATTCAAGAGAGTTGCCAATATTTACATTGAAATTGCCACTGCTATTACCACCACCATAAAGTCGGAAACTTCCTTTGTTGATTTGTAGATCACCTGTGTTGTTGAATTTGCCTTCTATGAAACTGGAGCCGTTGCCTTCCGTGCTACCTCCTGACTTGATGAGTGTACCGGAATTTTCGAGAATTGGTTGCTCGCCTGAAGACCACTCAAAGTCAACATCGCTTTGGATGTCGAGGCTGCCGATGTTGTTGAATACTGCTGCATTGCTAGCATAGATGCCTCCGGTGTCTGTCCAGATGCCTGTGCCGTTGTTGGTGAAAGTGCGGCTGTTGAGATATTTGGTGCTGCTGCCGCTCAGATCTAGTTGGTTGTTGACTGTGGTGCTGCCACTGCCACTAAGAGTGCCTCCACTCCAGTTGAAAGTTTCTATGGTCAAACTGCCATCTCCTGTGAGGGTGCCACGGCTTTGATTGAGCTGGGAAATGGTGCTGTTGTTGTTGAAAGTTACTGTACCACCCGTGAGGTTGAGGATGGGAATGGTGCTGTTGCTGTTGAACTTGGTTGTGCCTTTGCTGATTTCGGTGCTGCCTGTGATGTTGTATGTGCCAGCAATGTTGTTGGTGTCGGCGTTAAATTTGACGTTGCCTGCACCTGCGATGCTGCTATTTGTTTCTAGTTGGTGGATACCATTACTGAATTGAAGTAGGCTATCGCTGGCTACGCTGAAGTCACCTGTGTTGTTACTGTCACCGTAAAGTTGAAAACTTCCTTTGTTGATTTGTAGGTTGCCTGCGTTGTTGAATTTACCTTCTATGAAACTATAGTCATTGCCTTCGGTGCTACCTCCTGACTTGATGAGTGTACCGAGATTGTTGAAGATGGATTGCTCCCCTGAAGACGACTTAAAATCAGCATCACTTTGGATGTCAAGGCTGCCGATGTTGTTGAATACTGCTGCATTGCTAGCATAGATGTCTCCAGTGTCTGTCCAGATGCCTATCAAGTTGTTAGTGAGAGTGCGACCGTTGAGATATTTAGTGCTACTGCCGTTCAAGTTTAGTTGCTTGTTGACTGTGGTATTGCCACTGCCACTGAGAGTTCCTCCACTCCAGTTGAAGGTTTCTATTGTCAGACTGCCATCTCCTGTGAGGGTGCCACTGCTTTGATTGAGCTGGGAAATGGTGCTGCTGTTCAAAGTAGCTGTGCCACCTGTGAGGTTGAGGATAGGAATGATGCTGTTGCTGTTGAAGTTGGTTGTACCATTACTGATTTCGGTGCTACCTGTGATGTTATATGTGCCTGCGACATTAGTGTTGCTGGCGTTAAATTTGACGTTGCCTGCACCTGCGATGCTGCTATTTGTTTCTAGTTGGTGGATACCATTACTGAATTGAAGTAGGCTATCGCTGGCTACGCTGAAGTCACCTGTGTTGTTACTGTCACCATAAAGTCGGAAACTTCCTTTGTTGATTTGTAGATCACCTGTGTTGTTGAATTTGCCTTCTATGAAACTGGAGCCGTTGCCTTCCGTGCTACCTCCTGACTTGATGAGTGTACCAGAATTGTTAAAGATGGGGTTGTCTCCTGAACCTCTTTCCCAGTCAGCATCACTTTGGATGTCGAGGCTGCCGATATTATTGAATACTGCTGCATTGCTCGCATAGATGTCTCCGGTATCTGTCCAGATGCCTGTTCCATTATTTGTGAGAGTGCGACTGTTAAGAGATTTAGTGCTGCTACTGTTCAGGTTTAGTTGGTTGTTAATTGTCGTACTACCACTGCCACTGAGAGTTCCTCCACTCCAGTTGAAGGTTTCTATTGTCAGACTGCCATCTCCTGTGATAGTTCCACTGCTTTGATTTAGCTGAGAAATGGTGCTATTGTTGTTGAAAGTTACTGTACCACCCGTGAGGTTGAGGATGGGGATGATGCTGTTGCTGTTGAAGTTGGTTGTACCATTACTGATTTCGGTGTTGCCTGTAATGTTGTATGTGCCTGCGATATTGGTATCGGCGTTAAATTTAACCTTGCCTGCACCTGTGATGCTGCTATTGTTTTCTAGTTGGTGGATACCATTACTGAATTGAAGTAGGCTGTTGTTCGCCACGCTAAAGTCACCTGTGTTGTTGCTGTCACCGTAAAGTTGAAAACTTCCTTGGTTAATTTGTAGGTTGCCTGTGTTGTTGAATTTACCTTCTATCAAACTGGAGTCGTTGCTTTCGGTGTTACCTCCTGATTTGATGAGTGTACCAGAATTGTTAAAGATGGGGTTGTCTCCTGAACCTCTTTCCCAGTCAGCATCACTTTGGATGTCGAGGCTGCCGATATTATTGAATACTGCTGCATTGCTCGCATAGATGTCTCCGGTATCTGTCCAGATGCCTGTTCCATTATTTGTGAGAGTGCGACTGTTAAGAGATTTAGTGCTGCTACTGTTCAGGTTTAGTTGGTTGTTAATTGTCGTACTACCACTGCCACTGAGAGTTCCTCCACTCCAGTTGAAGGTTTCTATTGTCAGACTGCCATCTCCTGTGATAGTTCCACTGCTTTGATTTAGCTGAGAAATGGTGCTATTGTTGTTGAAAGTTACTGTACCACCCGTGAGGTTGAGGATGGGGATGATGCTGTTGCTGTTGAAGTTGGTTGTACCATTACTGATTTCGGTGTTGCCTGTAATGTTGTATGTGCCTGCGATATTGGTATCGGCGTTAAATTTAACCTTGCCTGCACCTGTGATGCTGCTATTGTTTTCTAGTTGGTGGATACCATTACTGAATTGAAGTAGGCTGTTGTTCGCCACGCTAAAGTCACCTGTGTTGTTGCTGTCACCGTAAAGTTGAAAACTTCCTTGGTTAATTTGTAGGTTGCCTGTGTTGTTGAATTTACCTTCTATCAAACTGGAGTCGTTGCTTTCGGTGTTACCTCCTGATTTGATGAGTGTACCAGAATTGTTAAAGATGGGGTTGTCTCCTGAACCTCTTTCCCAGTCAGCATCACTTTGGATGTCGAGGCTGCC
>NZ_JAAHHT010000071.1:3536-34054 GCF_010672085.1 Okeania sp. SIO3I5 | reverse complement strand
CTATCAAACTGGAGTCGTTGCTTTCGGTGTTACCTCCTGATTTGATGAGTGTACCAGAATTGTTAAAGATGGGGTTGTCTCCTGAACCTCTTTCCCAGTCAGCATCACTTTGGATGTCGAGGCTGCCAATGTTGTTGAATACTGCTGCATTGCTAGCATAGATGTCTCCAGTATCTTTCCAGATGCCTGTCCCATTATTTGTGAGAGTGCGACTGTTAAGAGATTTAGTGCTGCTGCCGTTTAGGTTTAGTTGGTTGTTAACTGTAGTGCTGCCATCTCCTGTGAGAGTGCCTCCACTCCAGTTGAAGGTTTCTATGGTGATGTCTCCTTCTCCTGTAAGTATACTACCACTATTTTGAGTTAAAGTCTCAATGTCAGCAGTCTCTTGAATTGTTAAATCACCATTATAATCCAGAAGTAGGTTGTCACGGCTAACCAAGCCATTGACTGTCACATCATCATCTATTGTGACAGTCAATTGACCAGGTAAATCGATCGCCACGTTATCCCCAGCTTGAGGAACTCGACCTAAATCCCAATTATTAGGCTCGTTCCAGTCTCCTCCTTCTGGGTTAATCCAGTTGATATTACCTGCGGCCTGAACAATACTAAACTGGCTGTTAACATTGGCTGTGCCTAAAGCATTACCAGCACGATCTTTAACTGCTGGTGCAACAATCTCTAGTTGATGGTTTCCTATGGATAAAGACTCATAAGCAAGTTCCACTTGTTGTTGGTTATTAAGCACTTTTATGCTAGTTGGAGTAACTACTGCTCCGCTATTATCTTTGATTCGGAATGTATCTACAGTCACAGAATCCTTGTTTAAGGGTTCTGAAAATTCCACTTGTACAGTTTTATAGAATTGATTTCGTGTTTCTTCATTATCTGGATTGATGCTGACAATCGCAGGTGCTTGCGTATCCTCAATGACTTCTAAAACTAAAGGTTCGGATAAGGTTGAGTTACCACCTGTATCTGTTGCTTGTACTTGCACGGTAATCGTATTGCCATCATCGATAGTGCTAGGAACCAGGGGTATCAGTTCAAATGGAGGTGAAACATCGGTGCTGACTACTTCCCCATTAAGCAAAATTTCCACGTTTCGCACTTGCACGTCATCAGTAACAGTGGTAGTAAGAGGAATGATGTCTCCTTCCAATACTTGAATTCCATCAGTATCAGGAAGAGCATCAACAGGTTGGTTAATAGTAACAGTCGGTGCTTGACCTTGCTTATCAAGGGATAAGTAGTTAATCACTTGCAAACCGCTTGTGCTATCTGCAACGTAGGCAATGCCAGAACCAATGACGACATCTTGAGCAGTACCAGGAGTATCAATCCGAGTAACAAAGTTGTTGGTAACTCGCGGGTTGTTCAAATTATAAATTGACACCCCTTGACTACCTGCTGCCACCAATCCTAAACCAGAACTATTGACGGACAAATCTTGACTGGTAAAGCGATCGCTTTCAGCACCAATCAGAGTTGGGTTAGTGGGATCAAATACATTGATTGTTTGTAATCCCCCTCCTGTAATGTAGGCAATGTTATTACTTGCAAATATTCCTACATTGGAGGAGGAAACTGGTACTTCTAGTTGACCTTGGAGAATGGCATCGTTAGTAATGTCGATTACTGAGAAAGTATCGGAGTTATTGGTGAAACTATAGAGTTTAGTGCCTTCACGAGCTAAGTCAGTAACTATGCCAGTACCGGGTAAGGTCAAGGTTTGTAATTGAACACCTGTGGATAGATCGATTACTTGGATGGTATTTTCATTGGTTGTGTATGCTTTGCCATTGGCAACTTCTACTTGATTTGCAGGAATTTCAATGGTATCCTTGATACTTGGTAGCATGGGATCGGAAACATCGACTAATTGCAAGCCATCATCATTAGTCGCAACTGCTGCAATTTGTAGATTGGGATCGACTGCAACATCTGTAGCGTCACCAGGGAGGTCGAGTTGACCTTGGATAATAGGGTTATCAAATTGGGACACATCTACTAGGGCAATGCCATAGTCACCAGTGGCAAGGTAGGCAATTTGGGTTTCAGTGTCGGTGGCAGAAGCTTCGACAACTACAGAGTTGGCTTCACCATTTAGGTTGAGGCTGGAGATAATGCCTGTAGGTAGAGTTCTACTTTCGTTAGGGTTAGAGCTTTCGTCTATTTCTTCTCCATCACTTGGTATTAAGACAGTGGAAGGAATTATGAGAGTAGTACCACTAGCTCCTGTATTGATTGCTATTGCACCTTGTTCTTGATTAATAAAATCGAAGTATTCAAGTTTGTACGAAGTTTCTGGTGCAAGAATAAGATTGCGGAAACCATCATTTTGATCTAATTCTCCTTGTTGTACAAATCCATTTGAGAGGTCTTCTAACTTATAAAACAAAGGATTTTGATTTAGATTACCTTCTGGCTGTTGTTCTAAGATTGACTCAGCCAAATTATTTTGGATAGTTTGGTTTGAATCAATGATTTGTTGGAGAGAGTTCAAATTTGAGTCTATTTCCTGACCATCAAAGTTTTCAAAAGGAGAAAATATTTTATCTAATTCATTCCCTAGTTGTCTAAACTCCTCAATTGTCACCCTATCAAGAGGTATTTCAGAATTATTTGACTTGCCGCTATATTCTCGCAGTACCTTTTGTTGCAATCCGTTTCCTAAACTAATAATGTTTTTAATTCCATCAGCAATTTGCTGTCTTTTAGAGTCAAATTCTCGATACGGATTTAGCTCTAACTCAGATAAATTTTTTAGAGTTGAAAAACTAAAATTCAAATGGTTAGCTAAGTCTTCTATAGCTTTGTTATCAAAAACTTTACCTAAGCTTTCTATAACATTTAAAGATTCACTAATAATATTATCTATGTCTTTCGATGTAGGTTTTACTATGTCAACCAAATTTTCTCCTACATCTATTGCTACATCTAAAATTGGTAATATGTAATCAGTTAATGATGCTTGACCAGTCCGATTTATTTCCTTAATCCCACTAATTAAATCATTAACATCATTTGCCGATTCAATCACAAAATTACGAATTTTAGATATCCGGAGGAATTCAGACGCTAAATCAACAGCATCAATAGATAACTCTAGGAGTTCTTTGAGTGTTGTTCCAAAACTTTTACCACTAACAGCACCACCACCTTCAGTTGACACCCCCGGCTGAGTAAAATGCCACCCAGGCGCCAATATCCCCACACCCTCATCAGACTCAATAACCTTACCATCATCACTCACAGTCCCCGTACCAATAACTTCCCAATCCCCAGAATCGTGATTAAATGACCAAATCAAACTTTTCTCCCCAGGAGCTAACCCCTCCAAATTGGGAAAAGTCACCGGAGCAGGCACATCAAAATTAGTCGCACCCCCCGCTTGAGAAAAACCATCTTCCCCACCAGCTTGAATCGAAATAACCAACTCCGGTTCCAACCCAGGAGGCAACGGTGCCGGCAACCGATCGGGCGACACCGGAATAATCGTTGCCCGAGTCGCCACATTCCCCTCCTCATCCTGCGCCGAACCTGCCGGGAACGTCACCTCAGTCAAAGCAAACAGCTCTGGATCGACATCGGGCAAAATCTCTGCCAACTGTTCCTTCGCTGCTTCCCCAAAACCAACATTTGTATCCTCATCCACTGACAACTCCTGAACATCCTCGGTTGCCATGGGCGGCAAATAGATATCAAACTCCTCACCATCCATTATCAACCGAGTCTCCTGTCCGGGGACGCTATGGAACAATTTACCAACCGTCGCATATTCAGTACCATCGGGAGCATTAGTCGCCGTACTACCATCAATATGTACGGAAAACTCCGGTGCCGGCACATCCTCCAACCGGAAGAAGCCATTTTCATCCGTTACCGCTGTCACATCTGGCAACGCATCCAAGCGAATAGTCGCCCCAACTACCGGTTTATCCTCCCCATTTTCTTTATTGAAAGAATCAAACACATAACCAGTTACATCAGTTCCCGGTATCTGTGTCAACGGCAAAGTAGAAAAATCAGCAGTCACCGTTCCCCCCGGTTCGCCGTCAGCATCCGCATCCAACTGTTGACCTCCCACAACTTGTATCTTATCTCCATCCAGCACCACCCGGACTTCCGTAGATGCTGGTAGAGGTTGTTCGTAGAAAAATGTGGCGAACTCTTTGGTACTAGAAACATTGATCCGTCCTGGTATCCGTTTCCCGTTAGCTATTAAATAGAAGGATTCATCATTCACCGTATTCGGTTCCACTTCCTGCCCAAACCGCACCACAGTTTCCCGAGTCAGCGCCACCATCTCCTCCCCATTAGCGGGAGAAATTTTTACCTCTTGGGGAACGACGGTAAATTCCAAAACGTTACCTGTTGTCAACTGGTTACCAGCGATATCTTTGACTTGGTTAGAAATCTCTAATTCGTAACTGCCAAAATTCAACGGTTCGGCAAATTCCAGACGAACGCTATTATCGGTTAACCTCTCGACAGACGTAATATTCGTATTTTCGCCGTCGAGTGTCAAGGTGTAGTTGTTAACAGCAACAGCCTCATCATCCACTGCTTCGTCATACAAAACATCCACAAATTCAGGCTTCGCGCTCAAACTACCAAAAGCACCGCTAGCAGTGGGAGCAGTCATATCCAAAACAAAATTAAACTCCACAACCTCGGATTCGTTATCCAAATTATCGGTGGCCACCAATTTCAGAGTATGCTCCCCATCAGTCAACGGCCCCCCGTTAATAGCCTCCAATCGTTCTTTGTCCAAAACAAACTCGCCATTTGTTTTAATATCTGTTAACAAACTGACAAAATCCTTTACTGGAATATCATCAAATCCAGCCTTAAAATTGGTAATATTGCTGGTATCCTTAAGAGTTCCCTTAATGCTCAACTCAGAAGTAACACCATCTTGATTTTGAACCCCAGTATCCTCCACCAAATCCACAGTAATTTCTGGCGGTGTCGTATCCTTCAATAAATTAAAGATTTGATTGCCTTTCAAGTTATCGACAACCTCAATAAAACCTTTACCTTTCTTATCAGTATTCTCCTCAAAGAAATCCTCAATTATTAAATCTTGATTGGGCTGAATTTTCCCATCTTTATTCAGGTCTATTCCTAAATCTGTTCCATTTCTTTCAATACCAACTTTACCCTTTTTCAATCCTTGATTAAAAAGTTGAGCAGCACCTAATTTAAGAGTATCTTTTCCACCAGTATCAATTATCTTACTTCCCCCTGCATTTTTAGCATTAAGCTGATAAGTATCGTTACCTTTTCCACCATTCAAAACATCAGCATTCCCACCACCAATTAAAGTATCATTCCCATCGCTACTATTTAATTTATCATTACCCTTACCACCATCTAAATTATCATCACCTTTACCTCCAGAAAGATTATCTTTTCCTTCTCCTCCAATCAGAATATCCTCACCATCTTTTCCAGTCAGACGGTCATTACCTTTTTTCCCATCTAATACATCATCTTTATTCGTACCTTCAAGTTTATTATCTTTATTATTCCCAACTTTCACAACACCACTTTCTTTGAGAATTACCTCACCAGACAGATTATCTACTTGTTCGAGAAAACCACTACCTTTTTTTCGACCTTTAGCAGCAAAGAAATTTTCCACAACCAAATCTTTCTTGCTCTCAAACTTACCATTTTTATTCAGGTCAATAATTAAGTCAGTACCATCTCGTTCAAAACCAACTTTCCCCTTCTTTAAACCACCTTTAGATAGTTGAGCACCACCCAACTGAAGAGTATCTTTTCCACCCGTATCAATTATCTTACTTCCCCCGGCATTTTTAGCATTAAGTTGATAAGTATCGTTACCTTTTCCACCATTCAAAACATCAGCATTTCCTCCACCAATTAAAGTATCATTCCCATCGCTACTATTTAATTTATCATTACCCTTACCACCATTTAATTTATCGTCACCTTTACCTCCAGAAAGATTATCTTTTCCTTCTCCTCCAATCAGAATATCTTCACCATCTTTTCCTGTCAGACGGTCATTACCTTTTTTCCCGTCTAATAAATCATCTTTATTAGTACCTTCAAGTTTATTATTTTTATTATTCCCAACTTTCACCACACCACTTTCTTTGAGAATTACCTCACCAGAAAGATTATCTACTTGTTCCAGAAAACCACTACCTTTTTTTCGACCAAGAGCCGCAAAGAAATTTTCCACAACCAAATCTTTCTTGCTCTCCAACTTACCATTTTTATTCAGGTCAATAATTAAGTCAGTACCATCTCGTTCAAAACCAACTTTCCCCTTTTTTAAACCACCTTTAGATAGTTGAGTACCACCCAACTTAAGAGTATCTTTTCCACCCGTATCAATTATCTTACTTCCCCCAGAATTTTTAGCATTAAGCTGATAAGTATCGTTACCTTTTCCACCATTCAAAACATCAGCATTCCCACCACCAATTAAAGTATCATTCCCAGCGCTACTATTTAATTTATCATTACCCTTACCACCATTTAATTTATCGTTACCTTTACCTCCAGAAAGATTATCTTTTCCTTCTCCTCCAATCAGAATATCTTCACCATCTTTTCCAGTCAGACGGTCATTACCTTTTTTCCCATCTAATACATCATCTTTATTCGTACCTTCAAGTTTATTATTTTTATTATTTCCAACTTTCACAACACCACTTTCTTTGAGAATTACTGCACCAGAAAGATTATCTACTTGTTCCAGAAAACCACTACCTTTTTTTCGACCAAGAGCCGCAAAGAAATTTGACACAACCAAATCTTTCTTGCTCTCCAACTTACCATTTTTATTCAGGTCAATAATTAAGTCAGTACCATCTCGTTCAAAACCAACTTTCCCCTTTTTTAAACCACCTTTAGATAGTTGAGCACCACCCAACTTAAGAGTATCTTTTCCACCCGTATCAATTATCTTACTTCCCCCGGTATTTTTAGCATTAAGTTGATAAGTATCGTTACCTTTTCCACCATTCAAAACATCAGCATTTCCTCCACCAATTAAAGTATCATTCCCAGCACCACCATTAATAGTATCTTTAGCCTTAGTACCAATTAGGCGATCGCTACCTTTTTCACCATTAATCTTTTTTCTACGAACTATTTCTATTTCTGTTTCTGTCTCTGTTTCTAAAATACCGAACGAGTCCTCATTCTCTAATTCAGAGATTGTTTCTACTGTGTTGTTCGAGGTCTCCAATAATTCTATTTCACTTTCACTCGAAGATTGGTTAAGAAAAATATCTGACATGATATTTTCTTGGTCTACTAAATTAATTAGCAAGTTATTTTCTTGAGGTATTAGTTCCATAAATCTCTGCTTTTTTCAGAATTTATCATTTATCGTTATTCTATAATTTATATTCACAACAACTTTGATAATAAAAATTCGAGTTTTTTTTTACATTTCAATTAAGTTTTTTTACATTGCTATGAACAATGATTATATGATGACAGTTCTCAAAACCTTCTGTTAGACTATTTCTATGAAATATTGCTACAGTCAAATAACAGGCAAAAGGAGATAAAGACGCCGGAAACAGGCAAGATAAATAGACAAAAAATGGAGTAAAAAACATTAATTTTGACAATAAATTTAAGTCATAAAGTCTTAAATTGTAGGAATAAATCACAAATTGAAATGTAACAGCCTTTTTTGAATATGGAATTAAACCCGATCTAAGATAAGCTTCCCCTGTAGTGAGATGGTGCTTAAATTATTAAGTAATTAATACAAACCAAATAACTTTTTCGATAATTATTAGCCAGGAGCGTATTAATTATTCTTATTAGGGAATAGGCAATAGGAAAGAAAGAAAAAAACTGTATCTTATCAAGATGATAATCTATAGAACCTATTTGGCATATATTTATGTAGTTAAATATAGGAATATAGTGAATATGGGGGCATTTTTCTAGCTTTTTCCCCTATTCTATTTCTCGTTCTCCTGACTTATGATTCGGTCTTTCCGGCTCCTATACAAAAAACCTGCACCTTTGCCAAGATACCAAATGGCTTCTATAGAAACATTAGAATATCCCTACCTACTACCTAAAATCTAAAACTTGTATATTTCATCAATTTCAGCTATTCTATATTGCTAAAAATAGATTTTTTAGTGATAAATTATTTATCAAAATTACATTTTGGAGTAGTTTAATGGAAACTTTTCAGAAAATAATATCTGTACTAGCTTTTTTGTCCATAGGATTTTCTCTCGCAGAAGTCTACTTAACAATGAACCCAATCTGGAAACGAAAACATGAGCGTGTAGTAGCAGAAAGTCAATCTGTTACTGGCAATCTACTTTCTTTTACTATTGGAACTATTTTTGCATTTAACTCTCTTTTCACTGGAGAATATGTAAGTTTTATAGACAACATATTATTTAATGGTTTGGCATTGTTCTATATTCTTGTAGGAATGTCATTATGGGTACCAGGAGAAAGAAAAAAAGGCTTCTGGACTTTAATTAAAGAAACCCTTAATTTTGAAAGAAAAGAAGCTGGAGATTTAGCCAAGTCATTTTTAAAACCTTCGGGAGCTAAAAAAATCATCAATATTTTAAGCCAGGTAGCTATGATTGATGAAGTAATTGACCCTAGAGAAAAAGAATTTATTCAATCATTTGCTGACCATTGGGGTATTAATTTTACCTGGGATAATTTAACGACAAATAGAATGGCAGATGCTTCTGTAAACTTGATAAATTTACGTCAAGATGTCACTGATTATTTAGCAACTTCTCCACCACAGAAACAAGTATCAGAATTAAAAGATATTATCGATGCTCTGGTGAATATTGATGAAGAAGTTTCCGATAAAGAAAGGCTAATTATGGGAGAATTAGATGGCTTACTTTCTGAATATATTAGTCAACAGCCAAATTCTGCTAGATATCATGTAATAGTAGCGCCACAAAACGAACGACAGATTCAAATAGTAACTACTTCACTACCAGAATTAATAAGATATGAAGTAGGAGAAGGATTTGCTTATAATAGCGGTCCTTTTTATTCAAAAGAATATGCCGATATAATATCTGATGGTTATCGCAGTCTCAATCTTTTCAGCATCGTGACTTTAACTCTTCCTAGTCAAATAAATTCTATAGTTTCTGAGGATGAAGCATCTAATTAGGGTGTTTTGAAAAGGAGTAATGAGTAATGAGTAATGAGTAATGAGTAATAGACATCTCCGGAAAAGAGGGAACAGGGAACAGGAAACAGGGAACAGGAAGAAAGAATAGATAATTTCTCGATGAGAATTGATTTGATTTTTAATTTTCGGAGATGTCTAATGAGTAATGAGGTAGGAGTAATGAGTAATGAGTAATAGACATCTCCAGAAAACAGGGAACAGGGAACAGGGAACAGGGAACAGGGGGGAGTAATTGATAATTTATGGATAAGAATTGATTTAATTTTTAATTTTTGGAGAAGTCTAATGAGGTAGGAGTAATGAGTTAGGGACGTTTAGTTAACGCACAACTCCGTTAACGTTCAGCGACATGGAATAGGAGCATTCCCTATACGAAAACGCATTAATGCTCAAGCAACCTCCGTACGGAGTAAGGATTCAAAAGCTAGTTAATTATGAATACAAATCTTCCCGGACTGCCCCCCGATGATTACAACTGTAGTCTATCCAGCATGAAAACTGCTATAATGCAAAGAGCTTTTGAACGTAATAACTGACTAAGGTGAACTGATGACGTTTTACTTTCCAGCGGAATGCAACGATCGGAAATTATTATAGCGTTTCCCAAGCTCTCGGAGGTAGAGTTGTTTTTTTTCTTTATTATTCCTACGGAATGAGAATTACTACTCCTTATTCCCTACTCCCTATTCCCTATTCCCAGTTAAGTGTTCCCAGTTAAGTGTTCCCTAAAACCAAAGAATTTTGTACCTCACGCTTTTTGGGAATTGCTATAAAAGTATTTAAAATCAAAAACCATGCTGCTGCAAAAATATGCTTTTTCCATTTTCAAGAATATTTTAAATATTCATCTGTTATGACATAAAAATCAATAATTAGCTAATACATACCCAGTGATTAAGCAAAAACATGAAGACGGCAAACACAACACTTAACTTACGGTTTGCCACAATGACAACAATTGCTTCTTAGCCCTAAATTAGAAGGGGAAAAGAGACAAAACTATATAAAGTGGCTCAAATACTAAGATTCGATGATGTTCGGTAAATACGCCTTCATGGAATCCTCTAACTAACCGCAGTATAGAGAGTGTATTTAAACTGGACTTACCCTAAACTCAAACTAAACTATTGAGCTGAAATATTAGTCCTCAAGTCAATCAAAAAAATAGACTTGACAAATAAACAAAAATTTTGTATTTTAAAGGAGCAAAAAAACTGTTATGGCAAAAGTAGTTGGAATTGACTTAGGTACAACAAACTCCTGCGTTGCTGTTATGGAAGGTGGTAAACCCACAGTCATCGCTAATGCAGAAGGTTTTCGTACAACTCCCTCCGTAGTAGCTTATGGCAAAAAAGAAGAACAACTGGTGGGTCAAATTGCCAAGCGTCAAGCGGTAATGAACACCCAAAATACCTTCTACTCAGTAAAGCGGTTCATCGGGCGTAGATTTGATGAAGTAACCCACGAAACTACAGAAGTTTCTTATAAAGTTCTCAACATTAACGGTAATGTTAAATTAGATTGCCCAGCACTAGAAAAACAATATGCCTCTGAAGAAATTTCAGCCCAAGTGCTGCGTAAACTGATTGATGATGCTAGTAAATATCTTGGGGAACAAGTAACACAAGCGGTAATTACCGTACCTGCTTACTTCAATGACTCCCAAAGACAAGCAACCAAAGACGCTGGAAAAATTGCTGGTGTGGAAGTGCTGCGGATTATCAACGAACCAACTGCAGCTTCTCTAGCTTATGGTTTAGATAAAAAAAGTAACGAAACTATTTTAGTATTTGACCTTGGTGGTGGTACATTCGACGTTTCCATCCTAGAAGTAGGTGACGGTGTATTTGAAGTATTAGCGACTTCTGGCGATACTCATCTTGGTGGTGACGACTTTGATAAAAAAATCGTTGATTATCTAGCAAGTGAATTCCAAAAAGCAGAAGGTATCGATCTCCGGAAAGATAAACAAGCATTACAACGTTTAACAGAAGCAGCAGAAAAAGCCAAGATTGAACTTTCCAGCGTTACCCAAGCAGAAATTAACCTACCATTTATTACTGCTACCCAAGATGGACCCAAACACTTAGACCTAACTCTTACCAGAGCTGAATTTGAAGGTCTATGTTCCGATCTCATCGATCGCTGTCGAATTCCTGTAGAAAATGCTATCCGGGATGCAAAATTAGATAAAAAAGCTATTGACGAAGTAGTGTTAGTTGGTGGTTCAACTCGAATTCCAGCAGTTCAAGAAATAGTCAAGAAAGTTCTAGGTAAAGATCCCAACCAAAGTGTGAACCCTGATGAAGTGGTAGCTGTTGGAGCTGCTATCCAAGCAGGTGTATTAGCAGGTGAAGTTAAAGATATTCTCTTGCTAGACGTTACTCCTCTATCTCTGGGTGTGGAAACTCTCGGTGGCGTAATGACAAAAATTATTCCGCGCAACACTACCATTCCTACCAAGAAATCAGAGGTCTTCTCAACTGCTGTAGATGGTCAGACAAATGTAGAAATTCATGTACTGCAGGGTGAGCGGGAAATGTCTAACGATAACAAGAGTCTGGGAACTTTCCGCTTAGATGGTATCCCCGCAGCACCTCGTGGTGTGCCTCAAATTGAAGTTACTTTCGATATTGATGCTAACGGTATTCTCAATGTAACTGCGAAAGATAAAGGTACTGGTAAGGAACAGTCTATTAGTATTACAGGTGCTTCCACTCTTCCAGATACAGAAGTCGATCGGATGGTTAAAGAAGCAGAAGCAAATGCTGCCGCAGATAAAGAGCGTCGTGAAAAAATTGACCGCAAAAACCAAGCTGACTCTTTAGCATATCAAGCTGAGAAGCAAATTCAGGAGTTGGGAGATAAGGTTCCTGAAGCTGATAAGACTAAGATTGAAGGTTTGATTAAAGACTTGCGTGATGCTGTTGCTCAAGAAGACGATGAAAAGATTACTTCTCTGACTACTGAGTTACAACAAGCTCTCTACGCTGTTAGTAGCAATATGTATCAACAAGGAGATGGCGTACCTGGTGATGGTGCTACACCAAATGGTGATGCTGGTGCTTCCGACTCTTCCTCAAGTGCTGGTGGTGGTGATGATGTAATTGATGCTGATTTTACTGAAGCAAAGTAGTCTATAACTTTTATGGCAGTTTTGACTTAGGTAGACTACGGTAGGGACGTTCCATGGAACGTCTCTACAAAGTTTTATAGCGCTTTTCAGATTGATGAACCACGTTGAAATTTCCTTACTAAGCGACGCTCGCAACATTGAGGAATTTTTCTGAGGAGCAAGATCAGCCATAATTTCATTTTGTGAAGCACCCGCCCGGCTGAGTGTTTTCCCCTCGAATCTTTCCATCTTTTACCTCCCGACAAAATTATCAACATTTTCATTTTCTCAAGCTCTCCCAAGATTTTTTTTGATTAGGGGTTCCATCCTGGCACAAATTGTGATATGATCAAGCTTAACTGGAGTTGTTCGCCTTTTTGCTTGACTTTTTATTCAACTCAGATTGATAGCTAAGGAGCGATCGCAATATTGAGGAATTTTTCTGTGGAGCAATATCAGAAATATTTTCATTTTGTGAAGCACCTGGCTGACTGTTTCCCTCTCAAATCTTTCCATCTATAACCCCCCCCCGAAAAAATTACCAACATCTTCATTGTCTAAAGCTCCAAAAAAATCTTGAGGATTTGGGGTTCCATCCTGGCACAAATTGTGATATGATCAAGCTTAACTGGAGTTTTTCGCCTATACGCATGACTTTTTATTCAACTCAGATTGATAGCTAAGGAGCGATCGCAACATTGAGGAATTTTTCTGAGGAGCAATATCAGCAATAATTTCATTCTGTGAAGCACCCGGCTGACTGTTTCCCGAAAAATTCTGGTCTCTTGCCTCCCCTTGGATAGGGAATAAAAAAAGAACATATTCCTTATTTCAATCCCGAAGCTTTCCGTTTGTCATGCGGAGCAAACAGCTAGAGGTACTGAATAACTGATAACTGATAACTGATAACTGAAATAACCTCCCGACAAAATTATCAACTTTTTCATTTTCTAAAGCTCCAAAAAACTTGGGGATTTAGGGTTCCATCCTGGCACAAATTCTGATATCATAAAGCTTAAATGGGGTTGTTCGCCTTTGTACATGACTTTTTATTCAACTACATTAGGCATTTAGCTGCACTACATGAAAGGTGGAGCCTAGCAGCAGCCATAACACTCAGGTTGTAGAAAGGAAAATCAATGTATAAAGATACTAACAGGACTTCTATAAAAGAATGGCTGAATGCTTACAATAACTGATAACTGATAACTGACTAACTAATAACTGATAATGGCAAAATCTTCTCCCACTCCAAGTCATCAATCTAAAGTTGCTAAAGTTAAACAACTGCGTAAACTTAGCGACTTACTTGATAATGCTATTCGTGTTCCTGGTACATCATTAGGTGTTGGTTTAGATCCAGTCCTAGGATTAATTCCTGGTGGTGGTGATGTCTTGGGAGGACTAATTTCTGTTTATATAGTATTCTCTGCAGCAACAATGGGATTACCCAGAGAGACTCTAACGCGAATGGCGACTAACATAGTATTTGATTCTCTAGTTGGTATTGTACCTGTTCTTGGGGATTTGTTTGATGTTGCGTGGAAGGCAAATTCTAAAAATATGGATCTATTGGAGAATCATTTAGAATCTCCTCAAGTTAGTAAAAAAGCAGATAGTTCGTTTATTTTTCTACTTTTAGGTGGCTTAATTTTATTTGTAATTGCTATTGCTGCTTTAGGTTTTTTTATGATTAGTTTATTGTTGAAAATCATACAGTTTATTATACCTGGTTAGGGAGATAAAAAATGGCTATAAAAATTGCACTTTTTAATCATAAAGGTGGGGTAACTAAGACAACAACAACATTAAATATCTCCGAAAAATCAATAAATCGTGATCAAATAATCTAGTCAGCTATTAATATGGAACAAGAAACATCACCTACTAGAGAGGAAATATTAACGCAAGTTTTAGCGCAAGAACTACTGAGGCGTGAGCAAAACCTATCACAGTCAGCTTCTGCTTTTTCATCTGTTTCAGGAGTTTTAGGAGGTTTTAGTATAACCATTTTAGTTTTATGTTTGACTCCTAAAATAATAACAATAAATAGCCAGAAAGATTGGATAGTTAGTTTGATTTTGATATCTGCAACATTTTATATTTATTCATCTGGAATTTTTGCAAATTCAACTAGCTTTAAGGAAAAGGATAAAAATAGGAATGTATTCAATTTTGGATTAGTCATCTTTCATTCCTCAAACTATATTTTATCGTCAGGGATATTGCTTTTAACATTTCAATTTGAATTATTTATATTGAGACTTGTAGCAATTTTTATTACTATTTTGAGCTTTTTAGTAATGACTATAAACATAGGGGCAGTTACTAAAAGGGGGCTACGAGAAGTAATAAAAATTGCATTAATGTCTATTGGTTCTGGTAGGTAATATCAAACATAATCATTTTGATCAATGACAAAAGATAGAGTAAATACAATTTATTTTGGAATAAGTAGGTGGGCTTAATTATCGGTTCAATAGCAATGAAGATTTAAAACGGCGAGAACCTATTCTGAACTTGTTTATAGGTTCTTTTTCAAATTTTTTATTTTAACCTCTATTTATGTCTACCTACTTACCAATATTATTTTTATTACCTTTATTATCTTCACTAATATTTTATATTATTATCTGTTCTATATTTAGACTTATTATATTTCCTATATTTAGACTTATTTACTTTTTTGAAAAAACTCTTCCATTTATCAAAAAAACTAGAAAAAAAATACAAGAGTGTTTATGGCAAATAGTTTGTTATTTGTCTAGTTCTTCGTCTAAATATATCCGTGAAATTATTTTAGAATCTGATAAAGAAGAAAATATAACGAATATTGACAACCTAGTTGAAAAAGTAATAAAAGAAAGATCTCTTGAGAGGCTTTCTTATTATGAGAAAGAGAGATTATTGGAGTTTTTACAAAATCCTGAAAAAAATTTAGATAATGAAACATTGATTTCTTCTAGTAATTTAACTAGTCCATCTAAGATTAAATTAATGCAACTCGTCGTAGCATTTTTAGTAGCATTTGTAGTATGTACTGCTCCAATAACTTTATACTCAATAATACTAAGTTTAATTTCGATTGTAATTGTAATTTTAACTGGAACTAAATTTTCATTTGCGTATTTCTCAATACATTGGATAATCTCATCTTATTTTTTTCTATTTACTTATTTTGGAAAAATAAATTGGCAATGTTATTTATTGGTATTTTACTTACCTATAATAAGTTTTATAATAGTTTCTGTAATTCTTTCTATGATTATCAATACAGCATTAATTTTTTCACCAACAGTATCTTCGCTATATTTACCTCAAATACCATATTTATCCTGATAATACTGCAACAAATGCTGCTGCAACTGAACCACGGACAAAGCAGAAAACGAAACATTATTAAGCAAGAATTAAAAATTATTATTGACCGTCGAAATAAGATTACTCATATTTCCCTAATTTGATACAAACTATGCTAATTATTTCCCGAATCAAATTTTTATTAATCACAATTATTTCCCTAATAATTTTTCTCTACCTTCCTAATTTCACATTTCAAAAAGTTTCCGCTCAATTTATTGACTCACCCGAAATAACAGCCTTAAATGCTAGTTTCAATAATCCTCAGATTTATTCTTTTGTGGAATCAGGATTTAATTATACTCAACAACTTTACGGTAAACCCAGAATACCAGTAAAAAAAGTAAATTTAAACTTAAATACGACTGCTTTAACTTCACTTGATAATGCAAATCAAGGAGAATTTACTATTTACTTAAGTCGTAAATCATCTGAATATGCTTTCCACGGTCAGTTAGCTCACGAAATATTTCACCTATTAAATGCACAATTACTTGACTGTTATGCAGAAGGTTTAGCTACTTTTTTTGCAGAAAAAATGTTAACTCGTAATAACTTAAATTGGAGTGGGTGGGAACAATATTTTAAACAAGGTTCGGAACCATTTTATGGCTTAAGTTATTTTATGATGAAAGAAGTTAGTGAAACAGCAGGTGCAACAAATATAAGTCGTTTTCTTGACTTTGTTGTTTACAATAACTCTAGTAAACAATGGATGCACATTGATATTGATGGATGGCTATCCTCAATGTCTGATGATGTCAAAATTGAGGTAGAAAAAGTGATTAATAAAAATATTACTCAACTCCAACAAGTAACTAAATCAAATAATCAGATGTACACTTGTTTAGAACCTAGTTAAATAATTTTTTTCGCAATTTAACTCCTATGAATAAGGTCATTTCAGTTATCAGTTATCAATTATCAGTACCTCTGCAATAAGCTGGTTAAAAGAGTTTACTTAAGACTTATCTATTTGACTAAAAACAGAGTTTGACTTGAATAAATGATATATAGGCTATTTCTTCTGATTCCTATCCTCGGATTGGCAACGTACAGTCAGGAGTCAGAATAATAGCTTCAGTACAATATTTTAGGTCGTAAATCATCTTTTTTGTCAAAGGGGCATTTTATGAAAAGTATTTTTATAACCCTGACGATTCCTAACATTCTTTTTTCACGCTTGGTATTATATTTCCTATCTCCCTACTCCCTACTCCCTAAAACAAAGGAACTTTGTACCTCACGCTTTTTGGGAATTGCTACAGTATTTTCATAGTTATTACTTCTATGTTAACTTTGACAGTATAAGCAACTACAAAGAAGGAAAAAATACTAATTAATCCTACTCCATATTCCCTCTTTTCTATTCCCCTTTTGTTACTTATATATTAATTTTGACGTAAGTATTCAGCCGTCAGCTATCAGCTATCAGCTTCCGAGACAGATTTATATTTCATGTAACACAATTAATTGTATGGGTTGACAAGTCAAACTTGTTGTTTTTGTATTTCAATTTATGGCTTTAAAATGTGCTATAAGTTCAAGGAAGAATTGCCTGATTTCAAGGTTAGATATGAGAGCTGAAAGCTCATAGTTAAATGCTTACATTTTGACAATAGAAGTAACTATCAAGTGAAAAAAATACTGATTAATCTTACTCCCTTGCAATCAAAGAATAACTATGATTTTAAAGAACAAAAACTGGATAAAATTACTCCTAACCTTAAAAGGCTCAGTTATATATCAAGTTTGGCAACGAGTAGTAGTTTCAATGATTTTTTCTGCAATAATTACTATTATTTATGAAACGGGATTAATTGAAATAGATCAACCAATTTTAAGTAGTTTAATTCCTAGTGTTGTATTAGGTTTATTGTTAGTTTTTAGAACTAATACCTCTTATGACAGATTTTGGGAAGGGCGAAAAGTTATTGGCGGAATCATAATTTCATGTCGATCTTTATCAAGACAAATATGGGTAAATATCCCTGAAAAAACTCCAACAGATACAGAAGATAAAAAAGCAGCAATTCTACTTTTAGCAGGATTTTTTATAAGTACAAAACTACACTTGAGAAATGAAAATGTAGATGGAAAACTTCAGTCAATTATTAGCAAAAATAAATATTTAGAACTGAAAGAAGTTAATCATATTCCTCTAAGAATAGCTAAATGGATTGGAGATTATTTCCGTCAAGTATACGACCTGAATTATATAGATAGTATTCAGCTTTCTACCTATAATCAAATCTTAGACTCTATGGTAAAAGATGAAACTGCCTGTGAAAGAATTTTAAATACACCTATCCCGCTAGCTTATGCAATTCACTTACAACATTTATTATTTTTTTATTGCTTCGCTTTACCCTTTCAATTAGTAGGCCAGTTATCTTGGACAACTATTCCTGCTGTGGGAATAATTAGTTTTGCTCTATTAGGAATTGAAGCAATAGGATTAGAAATAGAAAATCCCTTTGGTTACGATCCTAATGATTTACCTTTAGATAAAATGTGCGATCGACTGTTGTTTGATATTGAAGAATTATTGACTTCTGATTCTCGTAAAGAATATTTAATTGACGGAGAACTGCCTACCTCAAATTAGTCAAAATTAAAAAAATTAACAATACAAAATTATTCTCTTAGAGACTATTTATCAACTCAAAAAAACTGATAGCTGATAATAGCTGAATACTTAGCCACACAATTGCACAATTATAGTTAAAGCAGATACTTAAAAATTATATTCTGCCTCTGACTAAATTTGAGAATTTCCTAATTATATGACCATTTTTTTAATTCAAAATTAAAAATTCACGCGTTCAAAAATTTTGATTCTTGCGTGAATTTCAATAATTGTTTAATTAAGGATTAAAGCCTCTGCCTAAAGTCAGAGGTTATAATGAGTGAATTATATAATGCAATAATTTTGAATTGATGTGACAAGTAAGGATAGAAAAATCAACAAAATTTTAACTATCAAAAAATACTCTCTCCATCTTGACATCCTCCCGACGCTGCTCTGCGAGACAGCGCGGGATTCCCATCCATCACTCCAACAGACATGCGCTGAAGGAAGGACTCAGGGCGGGTTGACACCTCACTGGAAAATGCTGGCTTGCCAGTCTAACGCTTCCTCCGTATCCGTTTAACTTCTCCGAGTGCCCCTCGGCGACGGGACTTAAAAAAACAATTAATATCTCAACCTTGGTTTTTAGTTGAGTTTTTGTATTTTAACATGCTTATCTGTAAAAGCGCAAGCAAGATTGATTAGTTTTCCCATAAGACGCTCCCCTACGGGAGAGCGCGGGTCTTCAACCAACGTTGAGATAAAATTAGTTGTAGACTGGCACATCATACCAGTAATTGTTTTAATTAGTTTTTTAGGTTTAACTATGCCACTTTCAAGAGCTAGCGGTATTTTACTGCATCCAACTTCTTTCCCCAGTCCCTTTGGAATTGGTGACTTAGGCCAAGAAGCATACAATTTTGTGAATTTTCTGAAAGATAGTGGACAAAAAATTTGGCAAGTTCTACCATTAGGGCCAACAGGACCAGACAACTCTCCCTATCAAGCTTATTCGGCAATGGCAGGAAACCCACTGCTAATTAGTCCAGATAAGTTGAAAGATAAAGGATTGCTTTCTGAAGAGGATATCTCCAACATACCCGAATTTCCAAAGGATCAGGTCGATTTTGATTTGGTTGCCCAACTCAAGGGAACTCTGCTGAAAACTGCCTACCAAAACTTTCAAAAAGAGGCTTCTGAAGAAGAACTAGAAACATTCAAGGAATTATGCGCCAGTAAAGCTTTTTGGTTAGATGATTATGCTTTTTATATGGCTTTGAAAGAAGCTCACGAAGGAGCTAGTTGGCATACTTGGGATGAGGATATTGCCAATCGTCAACCAGCAGCATTAACAGAATGGCAACAACGTTTAGCTGATGAAATTCAGTACCATAAATTTGTTCAGTTTCAGTTCTTCCAGCAATGGGATGAATTAAAAAATTATGCCAATCAGCAAGGAATTGAAATCTTTGGCGACCTTCCTATATATGTTTCCCATGATAGTGCCGATGTTTGGGGGCATCCTGAAATATTCTCCTTAGATTCAGAAACAAATGAAGCATCTTTAATGGCTGGCGTTCCCCCAGATTATTTTAGTGAGACTGGTCAACTATGGGGTAATCCAGTTTATCAATGGGATAAATTAGAACAGAACAATTTTCTCTGGTGGGTACAACGTATTCAGTCTATGCTGGATACAGTTGATTTGATTAGAATTGACCACTTTCGAGGTTTGGCTGCTTATTGGGCAGTACCCCAGGGCGAAACTACAGCCATAAATGGTGAATGGGTTACAGCTCCGGGTAAGACTTTCTTTAATACTATTAAAGAAAAGTTAGGTACACTGCCAATTATTGCTGAGGATTTAGGGATTATTACTCCTGATGTGGAAGAGTTACGGGATAAGTTTGAATTTCCTGGCATGAAAATTCTACATTTTGCTTTTGACTCAGGTAGTGATAATCCTTATTTACCCTACAACTATAATTCTGCCAATTGGGTTGTCTATACTGGCACTCACGATAATAATACAACTGTGGGCTGGTTCAATAAGCGCTCTCCTGAAGAACAGGAACGAGTTTATCGTTTTCTTGGTAGTAGTTGGGGTAACGGCATTCATTGGGATTTAATTCGTTTAGCTATGTCTTCCGTAGCTTATATGGCAATTTTTCCTCTACAAGATATTTTAGGTTTGGGCGAAGAAGCTATTATGAATCAGCCTGGTGTTCCTGATGGTAATTGGGACTGGCGTTACCAATCGGGGATGTTAACCTCAGAGGCAAGCGATCGCCTCAAAGAAGTAACAGACATTTATGGTCGTACCCTAAAAAATCAGGAGGATTAATATTAGGAGAAATCATAGTCTTTAATTTTGATGGGAAATTTGGGTGTTAGTAGGAGTAAAAACAACTTGTTTTACTTCACCCAGTTTTCCCAGTTGCATATTTTGTCCATTATTAATAGGTATAAATATTCCTCCAGCATTTCCTGCCCAAAAAACCAGTTGTTTTTGAGCTGACCAACTCTTCTGAGTGCCTTGAGCTAAAGTGCCTTCAAATGCTATTTTTCCATCTATTTCTATTGATACCCAGGATTCCTCTTTAACAATTACACTAAGTACCACAGGTTGTTTTTGATTTTTTTTCTCTAATTTTTCCGTTGTAGTTTGAGCTGAAGATTTTTGTTCAGTTTTCCTATTTTCTGGAGATACTGAAGCTAACAAATTACCCTCATTTTCTGCTTGATATTGTTGTTTTTCCGAGTTAGTAATTCCTTTTTCTCTCCCTAATATATAAGAGCTACTAATCACATAAGGTAACAAACGAACTGATAAAATCACAAGCAATACATATAAGAAGTAAAGATGATATGGTCGTAGCTGAAACATTGATACATTCGGGAAAGATTTTTTGGTAATTTCTTGAGTTTTTGCAGTTGGAAATAATTTTGCTAGTTCCTCTCCATCTAATCCCATAGCATCTGCATATCGCTTAATCATACCTTGGATATAAACTGGTTCTGGCAGTTTTTCTAAATTACCTTCTTCTATCGCTTCTAGTAAATTAATTCTAATCATTGTCACTACTGATACTTTTTCTAAACAAATCGAATTTTTATCTCTAAACATTTTTAATTTATGCCCTATATCTCTCAATGCTTGACTTTGTTCTTCTTCAAAAGATAATTTTTTCCTTTGATTAAAACGTTGTTTTAAGGGTACAAAAGAGAAACTTTTTTTCAGGTTTTTTATTCCTGTCAAATTCACCATTGCTTTAACTTATTTTATATAAACTATAGTTTGTCTTGTTTTAAGAGTTATCCTATTTAGGGTTTGCTGAAAAAGTCTTATGGGTGAGGGTAGGAGTCAGGATACAGGATACAGGATACAGGAGGAGTAAGGAATTTAGAGGAGGCAGAAGGAAGAATTTAATTCCTGATTTTTCAGCTCTTGTTAACCCAAAATCCTAACTTTTTGCAGCTCTTGCGTAGCAAAAACCTTGTAATGCATGAAAGACCATTATTGGCTAAAACCTTTATCTGTCAATGCTTTAAAATTTAATCAGCAAACCCTATTTAGAAAAAAGTTCGCTACAAATTACCCTAGAGTTATGATTCAGGATTCATAATTTATAAGGCACAGCATCTAATCGAGCATTTAAGCATTTATTTTAGATATTTTTTATCTGTTTTTTATCTATAGGCATCTATTTTAGTTTCTTAGGAAAAAACAATAAACTTGATTCTTTATCAAAGAGATATCTCATTTCAGAAATTATTATTTGTTAATTACTTCTCCTTAATAAAAGAGAATTTACAAAATTTTTTCTTGCTTTATTTATACTTAAAAATAAGAGGGTTTAGACCTTCAATTAGTCAATAAACTATTTTAATAACTTATATTATTTTCAACATTATTCTAACGATATTCTATAACTTAATTTGAGCAATAAATTTATTTTTGGTGCTTAGTTTAAGAAAAAAATTACTATTATGACTCCTAAATATATTTCTAATACAATTACAGCAGTTTCCGAGGCACGTGAGGTACAAAGCTTTACTATTTGTTAAAAGCTGGAAACCTGTTAGTAATGAGTGGCAGTTCAAGCATCCTGCTTGTTACAGCCTTGAAGGCTGTGTTACACAGTACCTCACCATCCTTAAAAATGCTATAAATCCAAAAAATTGTACAAACAAAATATATTTTGATTAAGGTAGCCAGATTGAACAAACACAAAGTATGAAACAATTTAGAAATATTATTTGGATATTTAATTATTTTAGGAACTCAGTTTAAACTCTCAAAAATAATACTTATTTGTCATATAAAGAGAGGTAAAAATTCAGCTATGAACAATCAGCTTTTAGCTGTTTTATAACTTACGATTTGATAATTTTGTCATCCAAAAAATTGATTTCAAAATCCTTTAACCCTCGATAATGGCCAATAGGTAAAACTGACTCTCCAGGTAGCTGTAACTTAATTTGGCCAATTGCAGTACGGTGTAGTTTGAGGACAGGATGTCCCAATTTTTCTGCAATTCTACGAATCTGGCGATTTCTGCCTTCAGAGATAATCACTTCTAAAAGAGTTTGAGAGTTATTATCTTCTATTAAGACTTTAACCTGAGCTGGTAAAGTTTTTTGACCAGATAAGATAATACCTTGACGCCACAACTTTAAGGTTGATTCCTGGGGATAACCTTTTACCCAGACTTGATAGGTTTTGGGAAGACAATGTTTAGGATGGGTTAAACCATAAGTTACCCGACCATCATTTGTGAGGAGTAGTGCCCCTGTAGAGTCTGCATCTAAACGTCCTACAGGATGAATACCTTTTCCATTTTGCAGTTCTGTACTTAGGATATCTAAAACTTTACTACGTTTGCTAGGTTCCGAACAAGTTGAAATTACTCCCATAGGTTTATTGAGCAATAAATATATGGGTTGAGGCCGATTTTCTGGTTTAATGGGCAGACCATCAACTTCAATTTTGTCCAAGTATGGTTTAGCCTTTTCACCTAATTGGACAACTCGATCGTTTACCTTGACTCGTCCAGCTATAATCATTTGTTCCGCTTGACGCCGAGAAGCTATTCCCCACTGAGATAATATTTTTTGTAATCTTTCATCCATATTGTTTATTTAATTACTTTTAATAATCAGATTACCAGTCATTTCAGTTCTCAGTTATCAGTACCAACCCCTGAATCATCTAGCTTGAAATACTGAAGTTTATTATTTATTATCGCCTTAAAAGGGTAAGCTATTGACCAGATTTTTTGTAAGCGTTCAGCTATTAGCAATGAAAATAAACAATTACAGCTAAAGTTAACTTATGATGTCCGCTTTTTCAGTAACTTTTAATTCTCGTTCAACCTCAATCCTATATCCTAATATCCATTATCAGGATTACTATATTTAGCTAATTGGATATTTTCCCCTACCCTAAATCTGCAAAATCTGTTAATTTATATATTTCCAGAGATAGGAAATATATAAATTAAGTATACTAATCCTCATAGTGTCTTTGATGAATCAAAATTTACCAGAACTTTATCAAATTTCTGATTCTGATGTTGCCGTTCAGAATCAAGATGAAATATCAACTAAGAAAAAGAGTAGAATTGTTAGTAGATTTCTGTCTCCAGCTTTGAAATTTTGGTTAAAATCCCAATTAGATCAGGTAGAACAATTAAAGGTTCATATTGAAGGTGGCGATCGCCAAATTATTACAGGTAAAATTCCCCAAGTTTCTGTTACTGCTTCTAATGTAATTTTTCGAGGATTACATTTAACTGAGGTCAAATTATCTGCTACTGGCATTCGGATTAATATTGGTCAAATTATTAAGGGTAAGCCATTAAAAATCTTAAAATCTTTTCCTATATTTGGTCAGATTAAATTGCTACAATCTGACTTTAATGCTAGTCTGAAATCTGATATATTTGCTGAGGCGATCATTGATTTTTTAACTCCACTATTACCGCCAGATTTTATAGAAGATATAGAGCAACCTATTAGCTTGTATGACCAGAAAGCAGAAATATCTACAGGTAATATAAATTTATTTGCTAATTTTTTGTCTAAATTTGATGAAAAAATTCCTTTCAATTTACATACTGATTTAAAACTTGCTACTAGCTGTAAATTACTACTAGAGAATCTGAACTTTCACGTTTTACAAAAGTCTAATTATGACTTTTCAAATACCATCAAAATTGATTTGGGTTCGGATGTTAAACTACAGGAATTAACATTAGAATCAGGTCAACTTGTTTGTCAAGGTAGCTTGATAGTTAAACCCTAAATTAAACGTAAGCATTCAGCCGTAAGTTATCAGATATCAGCTATTATTTTTTCAGTAAAATCAAATCTTACTACAAATAGTAATTTCTTATTGCTGATATCTGAATGCTTACAATTCAACTATATAGTGCTACGCATTAAGGTTAGGATATTTATAAATCCTCAAATCCTTAAATCCTTTGACAGTTTACTATTCCCTATTCCCTATTCACGCTTCGCGTAGCGCTATAAAAATTATCATCATAAATGAGATACAAAATTCTATCTTTTAGGAAACAGCGATTACTAGGAACACATTACTAAGAACACAAAAGAATAAAAACAGGGCTATTTCATTCTAGAATCAACTGAGGATTTGACTAGCTTTTAGAGATTGGTTGATATAACCTTCAATCATTGAAAAGGCATATTTTCTTTAATGCAAAAAAAGTCATAAATTAGAACGAAATAGCCCTGGAAGAAAAATAATAGTCGCAAATAAAATACTGCTGCACAAAGAGCTGAGTTGGTGTTGGAACAACCTAATTACTTATCCCACACTTTGCATTCTGCACCACCAAGTAACCTTTGAAATTGAGAAATAATAAAAAGTTAGTGCAAAATTCTGCTTCCAAAATCTTATACAAATTCCCATGCATTGATTCTATACTTTAGTGACACTTCAGTTATCAAGTAATTAATGCAGAGAAAATAAACTTATTCCCTAATTGTTAGCCAGTTAATATTAATTATTATTATATTTACTTCTCCCCTACTCCCCTACTCAAGAAAGTATAGAAAAGTTTTTGAGAAATGGTATTAGAAGTAATTACTCATTATTAATTGCTGAAGCGCTGACTATAAGTTAGCTGAATCCTTACCAAATACAAATATTGATAGACTTTGATATGCTAATTATAATTTTGGAGGGCTGGTAAAAGTAAAGTGAAAAAATAATATATAAGAGGTGCGGTAAAAACATAACTATCAGTCCGGTCAAGAATTCCTCCATGTCCAGGTATCAGTTGTCCAGAATCTTTAACACCTGCATCTCGTTTCATCATGGATTCAGTTAAATCTCCAAGTAGACTAGCAACACCTACTATTAAACCCAAGAAAGCACCTGTCCAAGGCGAACCAGGCCAATCTAAGTACCAAGAACCTATAGTAGCTACTACTACACTACCTAAAACTCCAAATATTGCACCCTCCACAGTCTTTTTCGGGCTTATTTCTGAAAGTCTAATTCGACCAAAGAACTTTCCGACAAAATAAGCACCTATATCAGCAGCCCATATACAGCAAAAACCAAGTAGAGTAAATGTTAAGCTTGGAGGCCAACTTAAAGGATCTATCCATGACATCAGTTCGTAGTTTTCCAGGGCTATTTGGGATGTCTGTGATTGAGCTTCAAGTCCAACTCTGAGTCTCACCCAATAGCTAGGTAGATATCCACCATAAAATAGACCTAAAATTGATGATGCTATATCAGCTATAGTTGCTAATTTTGGTTGAAATAGTAGATAAAAACAAATTATGGTTCCTGCTAATGTAAATATGGCATCTACCAGGTCAACATTTAGGGCTGCTACTACTAATATGATTTGACTTAATGCTAGAGTAGTTTTGGCTGCCGGTGCAATACCTTTAGCACGAGCTAGTTGAAAATATTCGAGTTGGCCTAGGTAAACTATTATTCCCATGCCGACTGTAAACCACCATCCCCCAAAAATAATCATTCCTAGAGCTACGGCGATCGCTACAAGTCCACTAATTATTCGAGACCAAGACATAATATTATGTTATTAACTTGACATACTCCCGACGTTGCCCTTACGGGACTTATAGGGATTCTTCAGTCTGGGAAACCCTGACCGCTGTTTAGACAGAGGTGATGTCCTCCCCCTGTGTTGACATTGATAATAACAAAATGCTCCTAGCTTGTCAAGGGCCTATGAACGTTTAGCTTATGAAGGTATCCGAATCCTGGCCCTGGCTTTCATCCCGACGCTCCCCCTCCCCCCTTGGAAAGGTAGGGCTAATTCTTTGTCGCCAGAGAATATTTAGGGAGAGGGTGGGGAGGATGGTCCGGATGGGGAGGATTGGGAAGATGGGGAGGATTGGGATACGGAAGTTGCATAAATAAAAGCGGATTTTTCTCCCACACCTCCCACACCTCCCACACCTCCCCACCCTCTCCTACTTTTTTCTCTGATGACAATAAATTGACCCTGCCTTGGAAAGGGGGGTTAGGGGGGATGGAGAGCGCGGGACAACAGCCAGGAAAGTTAAAACTTAAATTTTACACTCTCAACCGCTATTAATCCTCTGTTTATAATTATTTTTGCTGTAGCTACATCTCTATTAATTTTATATATACAGTGGGTCCAGGTATGTTTTATTCTAAGCATTCATATCTCAGCAGTCAGCTATGAGCAATCATATAATAAAAGCGTTTCTTCAGTTACTGAGGTAAAGTAATTTTTCTTTTTTTCTATTCCCTGTTTATCTCATTACTACTGCCTAACAAGTATGAGGAATTGCTATAGTTAACATTCTTTAGTTGAAGCTGACGAAAAAATTAATTGATTTTTTCTCCACTCAAAATAAATATGGGATTAATTGCCGCAAAGGTTTGATGTATTCCCCTAGTCTCCAAACGATTCACTGCCGACTGTACTACCTCTACATTCCTAACTTGTAAATCAGCAAAACTTTCAGAAACAGCATAAAGACTTTCTAGATTAGCAGCAGTGGCAATAATGCGACCTTTTGGTAATAATCTTTTCCAAACTTCTTGCAGTATAACTTTGATGTAACGACCTCCCTCTATACAGACATGGCTAGGTGCATCGGTTAAACTATCAAGACATTCGGGAGCATTACCTTCAACTACTGTGACATTTTTCACTCCAAAGCGGTCACAATTTCTCCTAATTAAACTTGCTACTTCTTGATCTCTTTCTATGGCAATAACTCCACCTTGGGGACATATCAAGCCGATTTCTACTGGTATGGTTCCTGTTCCTGCACCAATATCCCATACTAATGAATCTGATTGTAATCGTAAATAAGATATTATCAGTAAGCGGACTTCTCGCTTACTTAGGGGAATACCAGGTAAACGTTCAAACAAGTCATCTGGGATACCTGGAGTAATATAAGGCCAAAGTTGCGAAGGCATAAATAATGAATAATGAATAATGAATAATTGATTATTGATAATAATTAATTAGGGTTTGGGGATTCCTATAAAAAGTCGCCCTAGAATGGCGAGGCTTGAAACCCAATTTTTCGGTCAAAACTAAAATCTAGAAACTTTAATAGTTTTAAAATTAGGGTCACTACACCCTGTTATTATCCCACCTAATGCCCGGACTTGTTCAAGTATCTGAAGATGTTTTTCTGTAATAATTTCACCAGGTATTAATACTGGAATCCCTGGTGGATAGGGACAAAGTAATTCGGCACTGATATATCCTACAGATTTTTCAATGGGCAAACAATTTTTCTGGGCAAAAAAAGCATCTCTAGGAGAGACAGGTATGGAAAAATCAGTTGCCTGGAAGTCAAATTTTCTTCTGTGATTAGTAGGTAAATTAGCAAAACCTCGATCGCTTAAACTAACTAAACCAGTTACTAATTGATCGATATCTGCTTTTGTATTTCCCAGAGAAATAATAAACGTCAAATTTTGGAAACTGGGTAACTCACAGGTAACTCCTAATTCTTGATGCAAAATTTCATCAGCTTCATACCCACTCAATCCAATATTAGAGACTTTAATAGTTAATCTTGTTTTGTCAAGGGCAATAAATCCTGGGTTGAAATAATTCTCAATTGGGCAGTTAGGAGTTGGGAATTGAGAGTTAGGAGTTGAAAATATTTCTGCTGATTCTTCAATCTTTTGTTTGATCTCATTCTCTAATAAAGGGGAGTTATAAGTTGAGAGTTGAAGGTTAGGACTTGAGAATATTTCTGCGGATTCTTCAATCTTTTCTTTAACCTCATTTTCTAATAAATCTGAATCTCCTGATAAGCAAGTAAAACTTCTTTCTTCTTTCTTCTTACTCCTTTCTTCTAGCGGGAATTTTGAGAATATTTCTCCTAATTCTCCCATCTCTTCTTTAACCCCATTCTCTAGTAAAGGAGAATTATAAGTTGGGAGTTGAGTCTTAGGAGTTGAGAATATTTCTCCTGATTCTTCAATTTTTTCTTTCACCTCATTCTCTAATAAATCTGAGTCTCCTGATAAGCAAGTAAAACTTCTTTCTTCTAGCTCGAATTTTGAGAATATTTTTCCTGATTCTCCCATCCCTTCTTTAACCTCATTCTCTAATAAAGGGGAGTTAGAAGTTGGGAGTTGAGGGTTAGGACTTGAGAATATTTCTGCTGATTCTTCAATCTTTTCTTTCACCTCATTCTCTAATAAATCTGAATCTCCTGATAAGCAAGTCAAGCTTCTTTCTTCTTTTTTCTTACTCCTTACTTCTAGCTCGAATACCGAATAATTCGACAGTTGACTAATTCTGTTTCTAGCATTCTTAGCTAATTCTAGAGTTTGATTCATCAACTCCTCACCCAATAAAGCCATTTGTTGCCGAGCAGCATCAAGGGAAGCTAGAAGTAAATAACTTGGACTACTAGACTGTAATATCTGTAATGCTTGCTCAAGTCGATAAAGATCGATACGATCGCTTCCAATATGAAGCATGGATGCTTGAGTCATAGCTCCTAGAGTTTTATGAGTTGACTGTACAGTTAAGTCTGCTCCACTGACTAATGCTGGTATTGGTAATTCTGGATGAAAAGCAAAGTGAGCTCCGTGAGCTTCATCTACTAATAGAGGAATATTATATTTATGGACTTGTTGGGCGATCGCTCTAATATCTCCACAAACTCCATGATAGGTGGGATAAACTATCATTACTGCTTTAGCATCGGGATGTTTGGCTAAGGTTTGGGCGATAGATTGGGGAGTAATGCTGAGAGGAATATCCCAATGGGAGTTATATTCTGGATGGATAAAAATCGGAATTGCTCCAGATAGAATTAAGCCGGAAATTACAGACTGATGAATATTCCGAGGCAAGATTATTTTTTCTCTATTTCCACAAGTAGCTAGAATTCCGGCGATAATTCCTGTAGTAGAACCGTTGACTAAAAATTTTGTGTGTAATGCGCCGAAGGTTTCTGCTGCTAATTCTTGAGCTTCTTGAATTACACTGTCTGGAGTGAAGAGGTTATCTAGTTCTGGTAGTTCTGGTAAGTCTGCTGGAAAGACTTTTTTACCGAGTAATTCAGTGAGTGGTTGTGGAATGCCTTTTCCTTGTTTATGTCCTGGTGCATAGAAAGGAGCATGAAATTTTTGGGAGAGATTTTTAAGAGTTTCAACTATTGGTGTTTTGCTTTGGTTAGGCATTTCCAATTTTCTAGATTTTAGGAGCTTTGATTAATTTTATTCTAGAAGTCGCGACGAAACTTTGACAAAATTATTTTCTCTATATTTCTACAAGTAGATTTCTACAAGTAGCTACTAGAATTCTGGCGATAATTCCTGTTCTAGAACTGTTGACTAGAAATCTGCTGGTGAAATTTTTGAGGGTTTCAATTATTAGTGTCTTGGTTTGGTTGAGGATTTCCAATTTTCGAGATTTTAGGAGCTTTGATTAATTTTATTCTAGAAGTCGCGACGAACCTTTAACAAAATTATTTTCTCTAAATTTCTACAAGTAGATTTCTACAAGTAGCTACTAGAATTCTGGCGATAATTCCTGTTCTAGAACTGTTGACTAGAAATCTAGTGGTGAGATTTTTCAGAGTTTCAATTAGACGAAACTTTGGCAAAATTATTTTCTCTAAATTTCTACAAGTAGATTTCTACAAGTAGCTACTAGAATTCTGGCGATAATTCCTGTTCTAGAACTGTTGACTAGAAATCTGCTGGTGAAATTTTTGAGGGTTTCAATTATTAGTGTCTTGGTTTGGTT
>NZ_JAAHHT010000071.1:0-3436 GCF_010672085.1 Okeania sp. SIO3I5 | reverse complement strand
TTTCTACAAGTAGATTTCTACAAGTAGCTACTAGAATTCTGGCGATAATTCCTGTTCTAGAACTGTTGACTAGAAATCTGCTGGTGAAATTTTTGAGGGTTTCAATTATTAGTGTCTTGGTTTGGTTAAGCATTTCCAATTTTCGAGATTTTAGGAGCTTTGATTAATTTTATTCTAGAAGTCGCGACGAACCTTTAACAAAATTATTTTCTCTAAATTTCTACAAGTAGATTTCTACAAGTAGCTACTAGAATTATGGCGATAATTCCTGTTGTATAACTTTTTGAGGGTTTCAATTATTAGTGTCTTGGTTTGGTTAAGCATTTCCAATTTTCGAGATTTTAGGAGCTTTGATTAATTTTATTCTGGAAGTCGCGACGAAACTTTGACCAAATTATTTTTTCTACATTTCTAGAAGTAGCTACTAGAATTCTGGCGATAATTTCTGTTCTAGAACTGTTGACTAGAAATCTAGTGGTGAGATTTTTGAGAGTTTCAACTATTGGTGTCTTGGTTTGGTTAAGCATTTCAAATTTTCGAGATTTTAGGAGTTTTGATTAATTTTATTCTAGAAGTCGCGACGAAACTTTGACCAAATTATTTTCTCTACATTTCTACAAGTAGCTACTAGAATTATGGCGATAATTCCTGTTATAGAACTTTTGACTAGAAATCTGGTGGTGAAATTTTTGAGAGTTTCAATTCTTGGTGTTTGGCTTTGGTTAGGCATTTCAAATTTTCGAGATTTTAGGAGCTTTGATTAATTTTCTTCTAGAAGTCGCGACGAAACTTTCTATCTCTGAATCAATATTTGAATAGCGATCGCTACAATATCTTGAAAAATACAATTTTGATTAGGAGTAACTATTACGGTTATCGAAGAGAAGTATTCAATTTTTTTTCCTTATTTTCTACTCCCTACTGTCTTTTTTCTAGGGAAAAAAGTTTTTCCCAATCTAAATATTTCAGTCTCTGATTATAAATTTCCAATAATAAAAACAGGAAATCAATTATTGAAGAGAGGTATTAAATTCTTTCCCCCTACTCCCTATTCCCTACTCCCTAAATAAAAAATTTCTTTTAAAGCATTAATCTTACTTTTTCCAATTCCACATTTTAATTTTGTAATTGGTTCTAAGCTTTTCCAATTTTGACGTGGAGCTTCAGCAATACCTTCTGTTGCTTTTGCTAAATCAAGTTGTTTAAATTGACTATTTGGCTTTTCGATCAAATATTTAAGTGCTGCCTGAATTTCATTTTTTGTAGCAGTAGAAAGATTCACTTTCTCAGGTTCAGGAATTGGTTGAGGGGTCAGATAAAATACTTCTTTTAAAGCATTAACTTTAGCCGTTGTAATTCCACATCCTAATTGTGTAATGGGTTTAAAATCTTTCCAATATTGACGCGGAGCTTCATCAATACGATTTGTCGCTACTGGCAATTTTACTCCTTTAAGTTTGCTGTCTGGTTTTTCAATTAAGTATTGAAGTGCTGCTTTAATTTCATCTCTTGTGGCGGTGGAAAGATTTATTTGTGGCGTTTTTTCCCCAGATAAAATTTTGCTAATTTGTTCAGTTTCCTCACTTTCATCAGCAATAATACACCAAACTTTTTCCAAACCAGCAGCTTCAGCTACGGCAAAAATAAAAGAATTGCCAATGACTTCATATTGATCTTCTCCCACTTCTTTAACAATGACAGGTATCCAGTTTCTCCCACCAGTTTCATTCAGAACTTTTGCCGTTGATGCAATCAGAAATTCTGGAGCATTTTTGCCATCTCCCAGTTCAATTTCATCCATATATAGATGTATCAACTTACCAATCTTACTCAAATTGCTCATAATCAAAAATACTCCTTAACCAAGTCGATATAATATGTGGGAAAATCAAAGAATTAATCAATGACTGGATATTGTTCTTCTCCAACTTTAACAATCACAGATACCCAGTTTTTTCCATCAGCTTCATTAATAACTTTTGCCGTTGATAAAATTAGAAATTCTGGAGCATTTTTGCCATCTCCCAGTTCAATTTCATCCATATATAAACGTATCAACTTACCAAATACTTAATAAGTACCTAAGCAAAATTGTTTACCTCTTCTAATTCTCTGCGGTCTTGAGAAGGCAAAGAATTTAGCTGGTATAGATGTGTAATTAATTTGGCATGACCACTTAATTAATGATTATTAATTATTCAGGTTAAAAGCCTCCCCAATAAAGGGGAAAAAAGCGGTTGAGGGATGGCGAGGAAACCTCGCGATATCCAATCAACCAAGAGAAATAAATTTTTTCCTTTTAGTCAATCCTCTCCCTTTTAGGGAGAGGTAATTATCCATTATCCATTATCCATTAATAAACAATCTTATTCAAATTGCTAATTGTCAAAAATATTCCTTAACCAAATATACATAAAATGTGCGAACTACCTGATATTTAAAAACAGCAGGTACATCAGAAAAAATATAACTTGCAATGGCAGCATAACTAGGCAATCCAAATATTTTCGTATTTTTATTTAGCTTTCTAGAAAATACTCATTAACTAAACTCTTATAATATTCACGAGCTACTTTATTCTGATAAACAGCAGGTACATGAGCAAAAGTATAATTTGCTATGGCAGCATAACTAGGCAATTCAAATATTTCAGTATTTTTATTAGCTTTTGTATATCGTGGATAAAAATAAGGTAGCAGGTCAAATTTATTATGGGGGTCTTGTCGAGGATCATTAATCAGTTTATTAATATAGGATTTAGCAACTTTTTTTTGAGCTTCAGTTATCCTTTCACCGTTGAAGAAAATTGGTAAAGCCACTGGTCCGAAATCTTGATTTTTTCTTCTGGCTTGTTGAACTTTTGGTATATATTCTTTGATAGTTATAGCTGCATTTTCTAGGGAAAATAAGTTGTTATGTTTTGCCGGAATTAAAACTACATCTGCTGCATAAATAGCACTAACGCTGAATATTCGCCAGTTAGGAGGAGAATCAATTAAGATATAGTCGTAGTGATTTTTTAGTTTGTCTAATACTTTCGTTAAGCGGTCAAAAGTAATTTGTTGTGCAATATCATCCCAATTACTAAGTTCTCCATGCACAGGAATTACATCAAAACCAAATTCTTTTTTGGATTTTTTATCGCTGATTTTGTAAGGAGAAATTACATCTCTAACATTAATATTTTTATCTATCAAGCAATTATAAAAAGTAGGTGTACTTGGTTTAATTGCTAGAAAATTTGTTAGATCTCTTTGATTCGGGTCAAAATCAACAACCAAAACTTTTTTTTGATACGGTGGCAGTGATAAAGTGGCTGCGGTATTAACAGTAGTAGTTGTTTTTCCTACCCCGCCTTTATTGTTATAAACTGCTACTGTTAATGCTTTTCGTGGTTTATCAATTTTTTCTTTAATTAATGTAGCGATGTTGATAA